>DATNPS010000104.1:0-27562 GCA_036703095.1 Crinalium sp.
CAAACTGGTGGCAGTGCAAACTCGCCGCAGGCTAGTTTGCACTGCCACCAATTGCGGGTTTTGCACGTCCGTCGGGCACATCAAACCCGCAATCGGGTTCAAGATGAGAATTGCTGACTTGTAACTTGTGATGTTGTGAACTGGAGCTAGAAGCTTCAGAATAGAAGTAGAGCAATCCCTTCCCTATTTCGCAGTTCAATGACTCTGACCCCTGATCCAAAGGGGCTGTCTCAGCCTGCTACAACACCTGTAAAGCCCTCTATTTTCCGTCCGTTCAACCTATTCAATCGCCTCCAGCTAACACCAGAAACGGTCGTGTTACTGCTGGCAATTTTGATTGGAACGGGGGCTGGATCTGGGGTCGTGATTTTCCGGTTTTTGATTCAGGTCATCCATCGGCTGATGCTGAGTGAGATGGCAGGGGTGTTTTCAATTTGGGGCCACTGGACCTTAGCGCTGATTCCCCTGTTGGGTGGCCTGATTGTCGGGCTGATGCGCTGGCGAGTCAAAGATTTTGGGCCGGGTCTGTCTGCCCTGATGGAAAGCGTGCAGGGCGGACGAGAGCTATTGCCGTTAAAGCCGATTAGTAAGATGTTGGCGGCAGCGATTTCATTGGGGAGTGGGGCATCTCTTGGCCCGGAAGGCCCCAGTGTGGAAATTGGGGCAAACTTTAGCTTGCTGCTGGGGCAGGTGTTGCGAGTTTCCAAAGAGCGGCAGCAGCTTTTACTCAGCGCTGGGGCGGCAGCAGGGCTGGCTGCCGGATTTAATGCACCCATTGCGGGTGTGTTTTTTGCGCTGGAGGTTGTTTTAGGAACGACGTTCGCAACGTCTGCCGTCAGCGTGGTGTTGTTAGCGGCTGTGGTGTCAGCCTGGATTGCTCAGATTGGTTTGGGGTTTAAGCCAGCCTTTTCGTTACCCGCTTACGAAGTCCGCAGCTTGTTGGAACTGCCGCTTTATGTGGGTTTAGGACTGCTGGCCAGTCTGATTTCGGTGCTGTATAAGCGCCTGATGGCCTTTTCTCAGCAATCTTTTCAAGGTCAGGTGGCCGGATTGCAGTGGCTAGCTGCGATTCCGCAGCCGTTTCATCCTGTTTTGGGCGGCATGATTGTGGGGCTGGTGGCGCTACAGTTTCCGCAAATTCTGGGAGTTGGTTACGAAACCGTTGAGTCCATGCTGCAAGACGTACAGTTTTCGCTGTACCTGGTGTTGGCTCTGCTGGTGATGAAGTTAGCCATGACGGCCCTGAGTTTCGGCAGCGGATTTGTGGGAGGGGTGTTTGCTCCGGCGCTATTTTTGGGAGCTTCGCTGGGGTCAGCCTATGCCAAAATTCTGGCGATCGCCTTTCCTATGCTGCTGCCGTATATGGCCTCCCCACCTGCCTATGCGATGGTGGGCATGGCGGCTGTCCTGGCGGGTAGCGTGCGTGCGCCCTTAACCTCGATCTTGCTGCTGTTTGAACTGACTCAGGATTACCGAATTGTCTTACCGCTGATGGCCGCTGTGGGGCTGAGTATCTGGCTGGTAGAGCTATTGCAGCCTACAGTCGTGCTCGACTCCGATGGGGAGCAACAGGAACCCAAAGGAGATTTGCATCAAGCTCCCGAAGGACTGTCGTCTCTAAACGTGGCAGATGTCATGCAGGCTTCGCCGCTGCAACTGTCTGGAACGATGGAGTTGCTAGATGCAGGGCGATCGCTCATCTCTCACCGCAGCCATTGTGCGCTGGTTCTGGGTCAGGATGACCAGTTTTTAGGACTGATGACGCTACAGGATGTCAATCGTTTAATCGCCAACGCAAAACCTGAAGCGGATCTGGATGCTTTGATGCACCAACCGATTAGCCAGCTTTGCACCACCGATATGCTCTGTGCCTACAGCGATGAGTCACTCCAAGAGGCGATCGCTCGTATGGCTACGCGGGGATTACATCAGTTGCCCGTCCTGAGCCGGGAGCAGCCTCAGCAGGTGATTGGGCTGCTCACCCAGGAAAACGTGACTCTGGCGTACACGATCGCCCGAACGAACGAATTTCTCCATACGCCAGTGGATGATCCTCTGTTAGAGCCGCTGGAGCTGTCTCCCCTCAATGCTTCGCTAGATGCCGACACCATGAACGCCCTGGAGATCCATGCGGTTGATGGAGACACGGCGACTGTAGAGTCGGCAGACCTGGATACGCTCTCTGCCAATGGTTCGGACTCAAGTTCCAAATCCAATGGCAAGACGGTATTGCCCCTTTAACGTGAATTCGACGAATGCGCGAAAAGTTGCCCCGCGCCTCGCGCGGGGCAACTTTTCGCGCCATTTCAGCCGCGCGTCGTGCGGATGAAATGGTGCTATCAAATACATGTCCTCGTGAAGCTTATGAGCGCACGCGAAATTCGACTTCGTTTTGCCGGATGGTGACGTCGTAGTCCCCAAAAAAGTCATGGCCCAGTAGCCCGATCCCCAGTTCTGGGCCAGCAACGGCTACCACGATATTGCGCGCGACCGCGCCCCCGACTTGAATCGAGTTGACATATCCCAAGGGGAAACTGACGTCTCTAGCGCTGGCGGTATCCACCCTCGCTTCACCGACCGGAACAATTCTCAATGAGGCGGCCATTTGGCGAGTGATCAGGGTGCCGCTGGCTCCGGTATCGACGATCATCTCAAAGCTTTGATTGCCGTTGAAGGTGACGTTAACGACGGGGGTGCCGCCGACCCGGCGGATAATCGGCACGTTGAATACGCCTCCTTCAACTCCGCCATTTTGTAATGGAGCGATGACATTGGTGGGAGCGGTTGACGCGATTCTCGATGGGGCGATTACAATGACACTGCCGGGATTTGAGTTATCTCTGGGGCGATTGACCTGTTGCTGAGCGTAGGTGAGATTGCGGCGATAGTCCCGCAGTTTGGTTTGCGCTTGCGTGTGGTTTGGACTGGAGCCAGGCACCGACGACATGAGTTGGATGGCCTGCTGCCAGCGAGACGCCACCAGTCGCCAGTCGTCCTGTGACTGGGCCGATTGGCTGATGTTGACAGCGCTGGATGCCCTGGCGATCGCCCGCTGGTAGTTATCGGGTTGGGCGGCTGGTTTGGGTGCAGGAGCCGCTGCTCTGGGTGATGCGACTGCGGCAGGAACAGAGGCCGCCGGACTGGGTGAAACAGGCACAACAGCCCCGGTGACATCAGGCGTGGTGTTGCTGAATGCATTAATGCTGCTGCATCCCGCACTAATGACCGTCAGAAGGGCAGACAGGCAGACGAGCGCTATACGGGGCTGAAGAAATTGGGGCATAGCCGTAGGACAACTAAACTTTGCCGGAAGACGTAATCGAAAAATTACCTTAAGCTCCTGTTCTAACAGCGAATGGCCGGGATCGCCAATAACTTAACTTAAGAGGGACATCTGTGAGAAAAAATTATCTCTTCGGTATGATGAAATCGGTAGATGGCTCTCTATTTCAATATGCCCTGATCCATTTTCGGAATTACAGCGCTTTGCGCTTTGATAAAACCTGATTTTTTTCTGAGAGCCTTGCAGAACGCAACTCTCAGAAAAATCAGTACCTCATGCACTGCAAAAGTGCTGTAAAGGCGATCGCTCTATCTTCCCAGGCTGCTTATTTATTTGCTCTCAGAGGTCTTATGTCGCTTTCAAATGTTCAACCTGCACTGTTAGTTTTGGCAGATGGAACAGCTTATCGAGGCTGGTCGTTTGGTGCTACAGGCACCACGATCGGTGAGGTGGTTTTCAACACAGGCATGACGGGCTATCAGGAAGTATTAACTGATCCCAGCTATCGTGGGCAAATTGTGACCTTCACCTACCCTGAGCTGGGTAACACGGGGGTGAATCCGGAGGATGAAGAGTCTAATGCACCTCAAATTCGGGGGGCGATCGCCCGCAATATCTGCCATCGGCCTAGCAATTGGCGGGCGACCCAATCGCTGAGCGATTATCTCAAGCAGCATAAGATCCCCGGAATTTACGGGATCGATACCCGTGCGCTGACTCGCAAGCTGCGCTCTGCTGGAGCGATGAACGGCGGTATCTCGACTGAAATTCTTGATCCCGGTGAACTGTTGCTTAAAGTTCAAGAAGCGCCCAGCATGGTTGGGTTAAACCTGGTGCGCGAAGTCACTACCAAGTCTATCTATGAGTGGTCAGACCCGACTGACTCCGTTTGGGAGTTTGGCCCTACTCCGTCGTCAGGCGAACCTGAATTTACCGTCGTTGCTGTCGATTTCGGTATCAAGCGCAATATTTTACGACGGTTGGTCAGCTATGGCTGTCGCGTCATTGTGGTTCCAGCCGACACTCCGGCTGAAACCATCCTCAGCTATAACCCTGATGGAATTTTCCTATCCAATGGCCCTGGCGATCCGGCTGCTAATACCGAGGGGATCGAAGTCACGAAAGCGCTTTTAACGAGTCAGAAGCCCGTTTTTGGCATTTGTATGGGGCACCAAATTTTGGGTTTGTCCTTGGGAGCTGAAACCTTTAAGCTCAAGTTTGGCCATCGGGGGCTGAATCAACCCGCTGGATTGCGGCAGCGGATCGAGATCACTAGCCAAAATCATGGGTTTGCCATTGATGCAGGCTCGTTGCCCGATGCGGATGTTGAGATCACCCACTTGAATCTTAACGACAAAACGGTTGCTGGCCTGCGCCACAAAACGCTACCCATGTTTTCGGTGCAATATCACCCTGAAGCTAGCCCCGGCCCACACGATGCCGATTATTTGTTTGAACGGTTTGTCCAAACCATGCGCGAGAGTCGCAGTGTTGCGGCCAGCGTCGTCTAATCTAGCGACACCTGTTTAGAAGAGAGGGCAGGGCGATCGCCCTGCTTTTGCATTTCAGTCATTAACCCGTTGGAGAAATAGGGGCTGGGGATAGAGAATTATATCGATTTCCCCCAATTGGATGACGGGTACGGTAGGGTCGTTTCGCGAAACTCCCTACAAGAGCAATATTGTGAACCCTAAACTTAATTTTGGAACGTGCGGCAGTGCCGCAGGTTCCAAAATTAAAAATTTGGTTTTAATTTATCCATGATCCTGAACGTTCTAGGCAAACTCCCACTGCCACCGATTTGCATAGTGAGAATTGCTGCAAAGATGTGGTTTGATTGGAACTGAACCTTGTCTTTGGATGAGTTCGCTTCTGCATCTAAACGCTCCCACATTCAAACACCGTTTCCAAATATCCCTTGATGACTACCGTTTTCGACGCTGAGGTACACCATGTCTAAAATTGTTTCCATTCATTCTTACCGGGGTGGAACTGGAAAATCTAACTCGACGGCCAATCTTGCCGCGACGATCGCTAGCTATGGCTATCGGGTTGGTATCGTAGACACTGATATTCAATCTCCCGGAATCCACGTTTTGTTTGGATTCGATGAAGATAGCGTCGATCGGTCTTTGAATGATTATCTTTGGGGACGACGAACCATTAGCGAGGTGGCCTATGATGTCACGTCAGTGCTGGAAGGTCGGGGAACCGCGCGCAGCAAGCTTTACCTGGTTCCATCCAGCGTGAAGGCGGGGGAAATTGCGCGTGTGCTGCGGGAAGGATATGACGTTGGCCTGCTCAACGAAGGCTTTCAAGATCTGGTGAACAGCCTGAAGTTAGACTATCTGTTTATTGACACTCACCCCGGTCTGAATGAGGAAACCCTGCTGTCGATTACCATTTCTGACGTGCTGGTGCTGATTTTGCGGCCCGACCAGCAGGATTATCAGGGAACGGCTGTGACCGTGGATGTGGCTCGTAAGCTAGAGGTGCCGAAACTGCTGATGGTCGTCAACAAAGCCCCGACGGTCTTCGATTTTGCGCAGCTTAAGCGCAAGGTTGAGGAAACCTATGAAGCGCCAGTGGCGGGAGTGCTGCCTCACTCGGATGAGATGATGGTGCTGGCCAGCAGCGGAATTTTTTCGATTAAGTATCCAGACCATCCGTTAACCAAAGTGGTGGATGCGATCGCCCGACAGGTTGTGGCTTAGCGTGAATTCGATGATGGCACAAATTGGTGTCACGCACGACACCAATTTGTGCCATTTCTGCCGTCCCTTGGGCAGCAGAAATAGCGCTATCGAATTCACGTTAAGGGAACGTAGATTCGACGAACGGGCTTTTGAGAGAGTTGCGCGATGCGCAACTCTCTCAAAAGCCCAATTTTGCGTGCGCGTCACGCACGCAAAATTGGGCTATCGAATTCACGTCTAGGGAGTATGGGGGCTTAGCCCCAACCAGGGGTGGAACCCCTGCATCCCGTCCTAATCCAAATGGCTACGGCTAAAACAAATCCAATAAAATTGGCAAACGCACTAAACCGATTTACTCAGATATACCTGCTGTTGCGTCAGAACTTGACGATAGAGGTCTTCAACCTGAGTAATGTTGCGGCTTAGGGTATACCGATCGAGCACGCGCTGGCGGGCCTTACGACCCAGCAGGGCAGTTAGCTCTGGATGATCTCGAAATAGGGGCAATAGCGTCTGGAGCTGGCTGGAGACCCGATGGGTATTGAGAATGACCCCGGCTCCGTCTTCCAGAACCTCTCCGTCTGCACCCGCATCAGTCGCTAAACAGGCCACCCCGCACGACATCGCTTCTAGAAGCGACAGCGACAGCCCTTCGACCAGCGAAGGTAAAACAAAGACATCGGCTCCGCGTAAGATCTCAATGCGTCGTTCCTCATCGGCGACAAAGCCGAGCCAGACGACCCCGTGGTCTTCGTTGTAGAACGGTTTCAGAGACGTGGCGAGAGGCCCGTTGCCGACGATCGCTAATTTGCTGCGATCGCCCATTTCGGTGTTTTTCCAGGCCTTCAGCAGCGACTCCACATTTTTCTCAGGCGCGATCCGTCCCTGGTAAACAAAGAGCCGCTGTGCCCCCAATTCGGTCTTGATCCGCGAGAGGCCGGGTGAATACTTCTCAACATCTACGCCATTTGGGATCACGACCACGCGTGACGCCGGAACGCCCAGCCGAATCAGCAAATCTCGCTGGATATGAGAGAAGACAATTACTTTGTCATAGTTCGCCAGAAACGGTGCGTAAAGCTGATACATCAGGTGTTGAGTACCAGATGTGAGATTGCGCCGTTTGCGATCGAAGGGGGGATGGAATGTTGCAACTAGCGGTAGATTAAGTTCCTGACAAATCTCAGGCAGCAGAAAATCGAGAGGTGAGAGGGTCAGGGAGGCGTGAACGATATCTGGCTTCAGTTCTTGGAGGGCTTTAACCAGCACCTTACTCGATTTAAACGATGGAATCGTGTAGATCTGCGATTTGTAGAGGAATGGAATCGAGACTTCCTGGCAGTCTCCCCAGCTGTCGTCGTGGGTTGCCTCGTCTTGGGCAAAATGTATAAAGCTAACTTGATATCCCCGGTCTAGGAGCGCATTTGTAACTTCTCGACCATAAGTGACGTTCCCACAAAACGGGGATTTCTTTCCGAGCCACGCAATATGCATTTAGTTCAATCGCTGTAATTTCAAATAATTTGTCTAATATAAGAATTTAATCATTAATTAACGATTTCGGTTGGTCAATAGGACGCTTGACATAAGAAATTACCCCAAATGACATGCTGCTGTCATCTTTTTGAAGGGGAGAGAACGATGCTCATTTGGAAACCAATTGTAGGTTTGGCACGCCCGACAAATCTGCAAAACCGCCATCAGTAGCGGCGGAAGCGCGCCGCAGGTAGGTTCACACACAAGACTACTTTGTTACCCAGCGCTAGCTTGGTCATAGCTGCTGGAAGCTCCAGCCCCCGTGTCAGCAGCAATTATTCAAGATGGGCGAAGAGCAATTGGCACATGATGGATGCGCGATCGCGACAAGAAGTAGGAGCTTTCAATACCATATTGCCAAGCGGGAGCTTTGCAACGAGTGCCTCACGGCAATACTGTACCGATGCTCTAGGCTTTCGGGACGTTAGAGAACGACTGGTCTTTGCGCGAAACAGACCAGGTGACAATGCCACCTATCAGCGCGAGTAGGGCAAGACCCACAAACACTGTTCCCAAACCTAAATACGTTTCGGCCACACCCGCTAGAGCCAGCGGTAAACTCAGCGCAATGTTGATGGCGTTGTTTTGTAATCCAAAAACTTTGCCTCGCATCTCTTCAGGGGTTTCTTCCTGAATCGCGGTCTGCATCGGAATCCCAATCAGGGCAGCAAATCCACCCAGACAGGTGAGCAACAGCAGCGTGGGCACCAGCTTGACGGTGACTAGCGAGAGGGCACCGAGAGTCGTCGCCATCCCAATCGAACCGTAAAGGCTCAGTTGCGCGCGGGAAAAGCGTTGCCCAAAGTATCCGATGAGCACGGCTCCCAGAGCCATCCCTACGCCACCAGCGGCCAGCAAAAAGCCAAACTGGGATGATTTAAGGGCAGGCATCACCTCTGCCAGTCGGACGGCCAATACCGCCAGTGCAGCAAAAATCGAGAACAAAATGACCAGTTGGATCAATGCGGCTCGAACGCGATGCTGCTGGCCCAGATAGCGCAGTCCATCGCGAATGTTTTCCCAAATCAGAGGATGGGGCTGGTCAGGCTGGTCTTCTTTTTCACGGGTGGTCAGCAAAATCAGGAGCAGCCCAGCGATCGCATAACTCACCCCCACCAGTAGCTCTTTGCCAATGTCCAGGCTGTTGCTGATCGTGCCGATGACCGTATCGGCGATCGCCAGCAGCGGTTCACCCACCGCAAAGCCAATGATCACCGAGGCCATCATAGTAGTGGTGTAGAGCGAATTGGCCGATAACAAATGGCGGCGTTCTACAATCAGCGGAATGGCCGCTTGTTCTGCCGGAGCGAAGAACTGAGTCAGGGTCGAAACCAGGAAGGTAATGCCCAGCAGCACACCGAATCCAATAGGAATCCCGGCAAACGGAGACCAACCTTGCGAGATCCAGAGCAGAAACGGCAGGGCCAGCACGAGTCCGCCCCGCAGCAGGTTTGTAAATACCAGGACGCCTTTTTTCGACCAGTGATCCACATAAACCCCGGCGACTGAACCAAACAGCACTGCCGGAATGGTAAAGGCAATCATAATGGCTGATACCCAACCGCTGATGGTTTGTCCGGCGGCTTGAAAGCGGCTGGTGATGATCATGATCATCAGCACCAGGTAAACCTTATCGGCGAGCTGCGAGAAGACCTGGCCGCCCCATAGGACGAGGAAATTGCGATTTTTTAGAACAGGTAGAAATCCATGTTCCGGTTCTTCTGGATCAGATGGTGGGGGGAGGGGCGATCGCTCCGACACACCATTGCCATTGCTATCCAGTAGCGCTACAGATGACGGGTCTGCTGTAGAACTATCAGCGACCTTACCATTCTGGTGGCTCGTCAGACTGCCGTTTTGAAGAGAGGGGCGATCGCTCGTCACATCAGATGGTTGGGGCTGTAGTTCGCTAGAGGGTTCAGCCGTTCCATTCGTATGAGGCGGGAAGGGGGACGGCTCTAACGGTAATGATGGTGTGTCGTTGTCCTTGTCTGTCGCTGTTTCAGGCAGATCTTGTTGAATGATCTGGTCTAATCGGTATTTCGCAGAACTCCCATTCGAGCCACTATGAAAATTTCCCTCTAAGCCGTGGTCAAGTTGGCTGAGGAGCGTGGTGGGGGTTCCCAGATCTGAATCAAACAATCGCATCATGATTTAGGGAGAGAGCTGGGGCAAGGACAAGAACGACGTTTCGATTAACGCTGCCGAGCGAATAGGCCGATCAAAGTGATATTGAGCATACTGGCGCAAAACGCGCTCTAGAGATAGCCAGACATCATCAGACGGAGGCTGACTCAGGGGTTGTTCTAGGGGCAGGGCCAGAGTGCCATCGGATTGAATGAGTTGGGGTTGGGGTAGAAGCTGCAAGAGGGCTAGCTGAACCGCATTAATGGGACTGGAAAAGTCCAAATGAGACCCAGGTATGGTTCGAGACGGCAACGTTTTCCGCTCAATCGTTTCCCTCTCAATAACTTTACTCCCTTGACCTGTCTGCGGGGGAGTCTGTTTAGCGAGAAAGTTTGACTCTTGACGCCGAGGTAAAGGATGTGGTTTTCGTGGCGCACCGGATGTAGATAAGTTGACCGTACCACCCGCCGAGGCGCTAAAGCCAACTCGCCAGTCCTGGTCAACGAAATTGGGTACGAGTGGTTTTTGGGTCAGGCAACAGATATTGACTTGCGGTGCTACACCCGCTAGCGCTAGAAGATGAAAGGTGGCATGAACCAGCTTGGGGAGTGTAGCGGCTCCCGGTAATTTTTCCAACAGCTCAAGATGGAGTTTGAACAGGTCAAACAATTCGTCCTGAGGCTGGTTGCTCAACGCTTGACACAGGACTAGCTCGGCTAAATATTGGCTAACCGTTAGCCTGCGGAGGTCTTGACTTAAACCAGGATAGGAGCTAATGCTCTCGGCCTGAACGATTTTATCGAGACTTTTACCCTGAGCGATGAGCAGATCATTCACGACAAATAGTCCGCTACGTCCACGCAGGAGGGACTGGTGCTTGCGTGCCCCCGGTGCTACTACTCGGATTAACCCAAATTCTTTCGTCAGGATCGTCAACAGGCGATCGCTTTCACCCATCGGCATCCCTTTCAAGTTAATTCCAGTCGCTTTGTAGGTTCCGGGCATGATGGGTGAATCGCTATGAACTTACGTATCCTTATCTAGAGTATCGCGCTGGCGAAGCAAATCGGGGCCACGAGAGGTACCTAGTCGAGTCGCGCCAGCCAAAACCAGCTCGATCGCTTGCTCTGCCGTGCGAATGCCCCCCGATGCTTTGATGCCAACTCGGTCTTTGGTCAACTGTTTGAGCAACCGCACATCGGATGTTGTGGCTCCGCCATTCCAACCCGTGCTGGTCTTCAAAAAAGCGACCCCTGCATCCATACATACTTCCGCAGCCAGCTTCTTTTCAGCATCGGTCAAAAGAGCCATTTCAAGAATGGCCTTAACGGTCTGCCCTGTTTCCTCGCAGATTTCAGCCAACTCGCGATGGAGAGCATCTGTTTTTCCCTCTTTGAGCCAGCCTAGATTTATCACAACATCCAGTTCTGTCGCGCCATTCTCAGTCGCTTCCTGTGCTTCGTAGAGTTTTGTGCCCGGTGTCGTTGCGCCAGATGGGAACCCAATCACGGCACACACCTTTGGCCCTCGTCCTTTCAGCAACTCTACCGCTTGCCGGACATGAACGGGATACACACAGACTGCCGCAAATTGAAAGCGATCGGCCTCTTCACACCACTGAGCGACGTACTCCGATGTAGCCGTTTGAATCAACAGAGAATGATCAATAAACTCTGCCAGATCGATATCAGGATAATCTCCCGCCATTTCCTTGTCCCTAACTTGTCTACTCCTCCTTTTAACAGAAGTTGGGTGTTGGGTGATAGGTGTTGGATGAGGGAGAGTGGAGACGATGGGGAGGTCGTGGAAGATTGGGAGGATGGGGAAGATTGTTCTTACTTCTTCCCCTACACCCTATACCCTATCTCCCTCATCTCCCCAGCTCACTCTGCTTCAAACGGCGTATACCGCCCTCCCAGAGCTTCTACGATCGCCTTGGTATTGCTGACCATCATGTTGATATACGAATCTCCGGGGCTGTTGGGAGCGCCGATCGAGTCTGAGTAAAGCGGTTGGGGTGAGAGTTTGACGCCGGATTCGTCGGCGACGGTGGAGATGAGGCGAGGATTGATGGTGGTTTCGGCAAAGATGGCGGGTGCTCCGGCTGATTTAATGGATTCCACAAGTTTTTGGACGGTTTGTGCGCTGGGCTGCTCCTCGGTGCTGATGCCAATTAAGGTACCAATGACGTCTAATCCGTAAGCCTGGGCGTAATATTCAAACGCATCATGAGTGGTGACCAGTTTGCGCTGATTAGGGGGAATGGTGGCGATTTGTTCTTTAATCCAGGTATGTAGCCGTTCCAGGTCGGCAATCAGGCGATCGCTATTTTGGGTAAATTCTGCTTTGTCTTCAGGCGAGAGTTGAATGAGGGCATCGCGAATCGCTTCGGTCATGGCGATCGCATTTCGCACATCTCCCCAGACGTGAGGATCGGGAACTCGCTCTCCGTCTTTGTCCATCTGAAGGGACTGGACGACCTCACCGACGGGTAGCTTTTGGGCATTGGCACCTGCTGCATTCATCATGCGAATTAGCCCCGGTTCGAGGTTATAGCCGTTATAGAGGATCAGGTTTGCCTTTTCAAAGGCGATGCTATCCATTGGGGTGGGTTCATACACGTGGGGGTCGGCTCCCGGTTTGAGGATGCCCGTCAGTTCAATCTGGTCGCCTGCGACGTCTTCGGTCCAATCCGTAATGATGGTGCTGGTTGAAACGACCTGAGGTTTAGCATTACCGCCTGCCGTTGAGCCGGAATCAGAGCGATCGCATCCCCCTAACCAGAGACCAAGGGCGATCGCCAGAACAGGTAAGCAGCGAGATCCACACAAGTAACCGTTCGCCATAGAATTCATGCCCATTTTCAAACCGCTCGGTGCCGGATACCCAGGTGTGATGTCCTGCTCCCTCTAAGGCTCATGGATAAATTAAAACCAGGTTTTTACCTTTGGAAAGTACAGCAGAGCTGCATTTTCCAAAGTTGAGTTGCGGGTTTTATCAAATCCACAATCCTGAGCGGCAATTTCATTTTCTTTTCATTTTTACCTTTTGCACATCCTAAACGATTTTGGTCGCTTCTATATAGCGTTCGCAAATAGCTTGTGAACAGGGGGTGTGGGCTTGCCCCCTTTTAGGGGTTCCACCCCTGCCCCCCGTTCAAATTTCAGTTGAGATCGCTATAGCCATCGAAGGGTTAGTGATGAACTACAGCGATTGAAAACTGCTGTAAGCGGGATGCGGGTCAAGCAACAGCGATTTTAAGCTTCTTATAGCTTTCATTTTTTATTCATTTTTAGGTTAAATTGATGAAACGGCTTTTCATTATCTTTTCATTTTTGCTGAATCGCGATCGCTCGACTGCCCTGGAGACATGCGTATGAAGACTGGAACCTTTCCAAGCAACGTAGATTCTAACGCCTACTCAAACCGAGATGGCTATGACCGCATGGGTGTTTCTCAAGGCCATCCGGTGCAGGCGATCGCACCCGATAGCATTACCATCCGCGATTTGAGCGTCAGCTATCGTTCTGTAAGAGCGCTGGATCGGATCAACCTCACCCTGCAACCGGGACGTCTGACGGGCATCTTTGGCCCCAACGGTGCTGGGAAAAGTACGTTGATCAAAGCGATGCTAGGGCTGATTCCGGCTGGCGGAACGATTTTGCATGGCGATCGCCCCTTGGTGGATCAATTGCAACGAGTGGCGTATGTTCCGCAGCGATCGCAAATTGACTGGAGCTACCCTGCAACCGTGTGGGACGTGGTGATGATGGGTCGCGTGCAAAGGACAGGTTGGTTTCAGCGCTTTTCAACCGTAAGTCGGCGAGTGGCCGCTACTGCGCTAGAGCGGGTGGGAATGGAAACGTATCGCGATCGCCCGATTGGGCAACTGTCAGGTGGTCAACAGCAGCGGGTTTTTCTGGCCCGTGCCCTGGCGCAAGAAGCCGATATCTTCTGTTTTGATGAACCGTTTGTCGGTGTGGATCAAAAGACCGAGACTATCCTGTTTCAAATCTTTCACGAATTAGCCGATGCCGGAAAGCTGGTTCTTGTGGTGAGTCATGATTTAGGTGAAACGATTTCTCACTTCGAAGATCTGATTCTGCTGAATCAAACGCTGATTGCTCATGGGCCTCGTCAGCAGGTTTTGACACAGGAAAATTTGTATCGCGCGTATGGCGGTAAAGTTCTGTTTGCGGCATAAGCGGGTGCAATTCTATGGAGCTACTGATTGAACCCCTGCAATATGGCTTTATGCAGCGGGCTGTTGTGGTCGCGGTTTTGGTTGGCATTATTTGCGCGGTGGTGGGCAGCTACCTCATGGTGCAACGATTAGCGCTGTTAGGGGATGCCATCAGCCATTCTGTTTTACCGGGATTGGCGATCGCCTTTATGGTGGGGGCCAACATTTTTGTCGGGGCGTTTATTGCTGGGGTGTTGAGTACCGTAGCGATCGCCTGGATTCGAGCGCGATCGCCTATCAAAGAAGATGCGGCAATGGGAATTGTCTTTTCGGCGTGTTTTGCCCTGGGCATTACCCTGATTACGCTGATTCAGCATGACAACAAGATTGATCTAAATCATTTCCTGTTTGGCAATATTTTGGGTGTCACGTTTGAGGAAGTCTGGCAAACGGCGCTGATTTCGGTACTGGTACTGGCGATCGTCGCGTTGCTGTATAAGGAGCTGTTGTTTTACACCTTTGATCCCCTCGGTGCACAGGCCGCAGGGTTGCCCACTAATCTGCTGAACTTTGGGCTGATGGTACTGATTGCGCTGACTATTGTTGCCAGCATGAAAGCCGTTGGCGTTGTGCTGGTGCTATCCCTGCTCATTACTCCGGGCGCGACGGCCTATCTGCTGGTCAGTCGGCTCCACCTAATGATGCTGTTGGGCGCGGCGATCGGAGTTGTTTCCAGCATTAGCGGCATGTATCTCAGCTATTTCTACAATTTGCCGTCTGGCCCGGCTATTGTGTTAGTCGTATCGGGATTGTTTGTTTTGGCGCTGCTATTCAGTCCCACGCATGGTGTGTTCACGCAGCCGCGCACGAAAACAGGTGAAGCGGCAGTCTGGCGAGAGTTGCGAGGATTGCTGAAACGATCTTAGATAATGTGGATTTATTAAAACTCAATTTTTGGGAGGGGAGTGTGCGGCTCAGCCACACACTCCCCTCCCAAAAATTGGGTTTGATTGTTTGATTGTGGTTCTTAATAGGAAACCTGCATTAAACTTCGACCCCCAACGGCTCATGTTCTACCACAAACACATTGGAGTAGAGGTTCGCAATAATTTGCTGGCCTTGTTGTGTTAACTCCAGATAGTGCAGGCCATCTTTGACATACGGATAAACCCCATTCCAGTAAAACTTGGGATAGTTCTTCCGCAAATCGCCCGGATGCCGATAGCCCAGCGCTTTATTTACCCCGGTTTCTTCAAATTCATAAAAGAGCGCGCTGATCTTTTTTAGATATCGGGGATCGCTGAGTTGCCCAATCAAATCGGATGCTCGCAACAGCCCAGGAAAATTAATGGTTTCTTGATGATCCTCTGCTTTTGGAACTGGGAAGCGCGTTAACTCAATATTGGATTTCACCACCTCTGCCTTAATCAGGCTATGGCCCCCAAACCGCTCGTCAATAAACAGCTTGGCGCGATCGACATGATAGGGCGTCAATGCTGCATCAGATGACCCAGGTGGCAGGTTAACCATTTCATCGCCCTGGCCTGTCGCGTAATATCCGTTGCGATCGCGACGACACACCCCCTTCACATAGCCAATGTCATGACACACCAGCGAGATGATGAAGTGCAGCCAGTCCTCGCACGACACGCCTCCCTCACGGATATGTTTACCCCGCAAAATTTCTTGCCCTACCAACGTGACGAGAATGGTGTGTTCAACGTTGTGGTATAGCGCATCGCTATTGGCAATGTTTTCCAATGCCATTGACCCTACCCAGCCAATGATATCTTCATAGTCAGACTTCCAACCGCCATACGTGCGGTGGTAGCCATCCTTAAGCTGCCGGACAAAGGCGTCAATTAGCAGTTCGGTAGCATTAAACATGCTGAGCACTCACTTGGGTAGTCTTACGATTTAAGGGCAGCCAGTGGGCAGGGGGATAGATGCTTAAGGCAGCACATGTGCGATTTATTCCTTAGCCTAGCCAGAATTGCCCTCACTTACACCCGCTATTAACAGTTATACAGACTTTGAAAGTTCATTCATTGATACCCAGCAATTCTAATTTTGAAACCGAGTACGTTTTGGTACCTCTGTCGAGGGCAATCCACACACACTCGCTGGTAGTGCAAGCTGACCACAGGTGCATACGGAGCATTGCTGGTCTATGCCAAGAATACCCGCCTTTTTATCATTGATATATGTGCAGCAATCCTCATTATGCAAATCGCTGCCAACGATCGCTAGTTTGGTGCGCCGGACGGGTGATCAAACTCTCCATCGAAGCACAGTACATACTCGCCGCAGGCAAGATGTACTGCTCCAATTTGCATAATGAGAATTGCTGATATATTTCACAGCTAGCTGCTAACCATTCTTCACAATGCTATTCTTAATAATTACTGCGGGTGTAGTTCAGTGGTAGAACGTTAGCTTCCCAAGCTAAATGTCGTGGGTTCGAGTCCCATCACCCGCTTTAATAGACCATAATGAGTTAACTCAGATCTTGCACCATTTTCAAGAGCGCTTCACGCTCCTGAAAATGGTGCGGGTTTAGGCGGCGCACCGCCCAAATCTGCCTATTGAGAAAGGTGCAAGATTTAAGTTACAGCGATTTCTCTTGAGTAAACCAACCGGGTTTTAAGCGATTGAAAACCGCTGTAGCGTGAATTCGACGAGCGGGCTATCAAATTCACGTTGAATTAATGCTCAAAGGCTTGATGCTGCCGACTTGAAAATGATGAGCGTCGTTACTGATGTCTGCCTCTCCCAAGCATACTCAAGATACCTCTGTCACGGTTGTAATTTCACGACGAGTGAAGCCAGGATGTGAAGCCGCATTTGAAACGTTTTTGGTTGGAGTAACAGCCGCCTGTAGTCAGTTTCCAGGATACTTAGGCAGCAGCATCTTTTGTCCGGCCAGTATCGATGATCCTGAATATCGTGTCATTTTCAAATTTGACCGATTGAGCCATTTACGCCGTTGGGAGACATCAGAAGAGCGGCAAAGGTGGTTTGCTCAAGCCGAAGCTTTGACCGAGTGCCCACCAAATATTCAAGTTTTGACGGGTTTAGAAACCTGGTTTGCCTTGCCTGGAAAGGCTGCCATTGTTCCTCCGCCTCGTTACAAAATGGTACTGGTTACCTGGCTTGCTGTCTTCCCACTCATCACCGCCATTTCGATGTTGCTGCAAAATCAGCTTTTGCCACTGCCGATTGTGTGTCGTGTCATGGTTGTTACGGCGATCGCTGTTCCCACGATGACCTATCTTCTTATGCCGCAAATGACTCGACTTTTTGCTGGGTGGTTGTATCCATCACCTTCAAAACAACCAGCAGTTTCCATGAATGAAGCGTCTCTCCTCACACTTGAATCGAGCGCGGAACTACCTCTTGCTGTGATGCAAGCCTTACCAGTGGAGTTGGAGGTTGAAGCAATCAACTAATGCATTGGAATTCGTTGTTGAGAACTTGTAAGGAAAACTTCAATCGATCATGGTCAGTATGAGTGCTCCTCATAATTAAGGATCTCAAACTAAATGAAACCGAATTTTGGGGAGTGGGGCGTCGCGCACTCCAAAAAGCCCGTTTGTCGAACTTATGTTCAGTTTCATTCCGTGTGGCTTAAATCAGGGCAGAGATATTTGGCGGAAAAACTTAAGCCATTTGTACAGTGACCATCCTCAAGTCGGGTGAATACGATTGAGACATCTAGAGCGTTAGACCGTATAAAACTCGATATACTAAACCACCCTCTGGCTAAACAGTCAGAGGGTTATTTAATGGCGGCTATGACCAGTGCATTAATTGCTTAATCGGCAGCTTAAACACGGCAGGAGCACTGTATCGGTGAGAAAGGTTAATGCCTAACGCTGATTTTGTGAGATAGAGCAGATATAGGACAAACAACAGCGCAACCATGCGTTTAAGTAGCTTCATGGTAATCGTTGATACTTGGGTTTAATCAACCACTACGCTAAACGTTAGACGTGACGTTTCTATGACAACCATTTGACAAATCGTAGCGATCGCTTTGCAAAACGGGCTACAGCTGGTCTTCATCAGGCAAAAAATCCCACAGAATTTCGTCTGGTTCGTCTTCGATATCGTCGTCATCGGTTTGGAAGATGGCTGCCTGAGCAGGTCTAGATGTAGACGATCGTGAGAATGAGCCGGATGCGGATGAGCCTGCTTCAAAAAAATGGGTCAGGATGGTCGTCACGGCATCAGCCGTTGTTTCAATTTCATGCTGAGTTTGATAGGTCTGAAGTTGCTCAAGTAGTTCTTGCGTGACATGAATGGATATAGCTTTCTGATCAGGTGTCATACCGTGCCAATGAACGCACTACTTATTCAGTATGTGGCTCTTGTAAGACATTCACCATTCTGCGCCGTTAATCAGCGTGCTTCCAACCTGCCAATAGTGAATTGAACCCATAGGTTCTTCTACAACCAGAGCGGCGGCATAGTTAGCATTAACGTTGATGTTTTGAAGCAGCCAGCGATCGCTGCATTGTGGTTGCTTCGTCAGACTTCGCAGCGTTGCAGGTTCATCGGGTGTTAGAGTCACTTCGATTTGATTTAGTGGGTGAGCTAACCCGTCTCCGATCGCTTTCAGGTAGGCTTCTTTGCGAGTCCAGCCGTTGAAAAAGGCGATTGACTGCTGGTCGGGGGAGAGACGGCTGAATGTCGCTTTCTCTTGCTCTGAAAAATAGCTGTTGACGATTTGTTCTGCATCCGGGGTAGCGCGAATGTATTCAATGTCAACTCCAATCTGTTGATGAACGGTGAATGCGTACAGGGTCAGGCCGTGAGAATGGGACAGGTTAAACCGGAGGGTGCGATCGCCCCCTAACCCATCCATCAATTCCGGTTTTCCATGCGGCCCATAGACAAATTGCACCTTAGCGGGATTGAGGTTGAGATAACGCCCTAACAATGTTCGTAATAGACCCCGCCCGACAGTGTAATGGTGGCGATCGCGCTCGAACCGAAATCGAGCTGCTTTAGCCTGTTCATCTGCCGACAGCAGTTTAGCAAAGTGAGCGATCGAGGACTGAGATTGCTCAAGGTCAGCACACCAGACGTGAATTTCAGATGCGTCTAGCGTGAGATGTTGTGGCGGCAAACGCCAAATATCCGACAGTTGAGCCATATACGGTTTTTAGAGCTGTATTCATTTAGGTTAGGACGGCAGGTCGGGGCGCAGGGGTAGAACCCCTGGCTGGGGGCGAAGCCCCTATACCTTTTAGTTTTCAATGTCCTAAGTGACTTCATGCTTCTAGAGTGCCAGCATTTTCCATCTACACGCTTATGTATAGATATAAGGTGATGGCTATGGATTGAATCATAAGTTTTTATATATGATTTTGCAAAAAACACGGTACACTAACTTCAACAGCAAAAAACACCGATTTGCTGTCGAACGCAAGTACCGATATTTCCCAGTAGTCGTACTCAGGGCCATTCTTGGACGTTCAGCGCCGAGTGAGGGCCTGAACGGCAAGGCGGTTCAGCCGATGGACTGTATCAGTTTTGATTGATGCAGCCCCGGCTTGCGCTAACCAAGCTGAGGATTTCGATATGGAAGGGGCGATCGCCCACTCCGCTCAGAGTTGTTCGTCTAAATGCTAATCCCGTTTGTCGGCGTTTTGTCTCATTCACGCTGTTAGGAGGTTTTATGTCTAATTTTTCTGGCCTGTCTCGTCGGAAGTTTCTGGTGACGGCAGGAGCATCCGCTGCCGGAGCCGTGTTGCTCAAAGGTTGCTCATCTGCGCCGCCACCCACCTCTCAATCCCCTGCGGCTAGTCCGGTCAATGCTGCTGATGCACCCGAAACGACTAAGGCTGTATTGGGTTATCTGCCCATTGTTGAGTCTGCGCCGCTGATCATTGCCAAGGAAAAAGGCTTTTTTGCCAAGTACGGTATGACCGAGGTGCAGGTCGCAAAACAGGCGAACTGGGCTGGTGCACGCGATAACGTTGTGATTGGCTCTCAGGGCGGCGGAATTGACGGTGGTCAGTGGCAAATGCCAATGCCCCATCTGATTCACGAGGGCATTATCACGCTCAATAATCAGAAAGTGCCGATGGCGCTGCTGTGCCAGTTGAATACGCAAGGGAATGGCATTGCGATCGCAGGTATCCACGCGGGTAAGGGCGTTGGCCTGAAGATCAACGACCCGGAATACATTAAAGGATTTCAAGCCACGAACGGACGCAAGTTCAAAGCGGCCTATACATTCCCAAATGCCAACCAGGATTTTTGGATTCGCTATTGGTTCGCCGCTAGCGGTGTAAATCCCGATAAGGATATTGAACTGCTGGCCGTACCCCCCGCTGAAACCGTACAGGGAATGCGCAACGGTACGATGGATGCGTTCAGTACGGGCGACCCCTGGCCTTACCGGATTGTGAACGACGATATCGGTTTTATGTCGGCGCTAACGGCTGAAATCTGGAAATATCATCCCGAAGAATATTTGGCGATGCGGGCTGATTGGGTAGAAGCCAATCCCAAAGCGACAAAAGCCATCCTGAAAGGCGTGATGGCGGCTCAGCAATGGTGTGATGATCCGGCCAACCGGGAGGAATTAGTCAAAATCTGTTCTGGCCGTGAATACTTCAACACAACAACCCAGATCTTAACGCCGCCTTACAAAGGCACCTACAAGATGGGCGACAGCAAGCCCGACTTGAATGACTTCAAGATCAGCCCGCTCTATTGGGTTGATCCGAATAACAACAGTATTTCCTACCCCTATAAGAGCCACGACCTTTGGTTCCTGACTGAGTCGCTGCGCTGGGGCTTCCACAAAGACAAGATTACAGATTTGGATGCGGTGAAGCGCATGATTGATGAAGTTAACCGCGAAGACCTGTGGCGTGAAGCGGCGAAGGAAGCTGGTTTTGATTCTGCGATTCCCACCAGCACCAGCCGAGGCGTTGAGACTTTCTTTGATGGTGTGAAGTTTGATCCAGAAAATCCGCAGGCGTATCTGGATAGCCTCAAGATTAAGGCTATTTAGTGGCAGGAAGAGGATAGGAGTCAGGAGTCAGGAGCCAGGAGTCAGAAGGGGAACGGCAACGAACATTCTCCTTGATCTCTAAAAGAATTGAAAAGGAGCCAGGAGTCAGAAGATAGGAGACAGAAGACGCCCGGCAGAGGAAGGTAAGAACAATTCTTTTAACTCCTGACTTTTCAAAGAAGGTATTGGCAATTCTCCTGACTTCCCCAAAAATTCATTAACCCAGAACGTTCACTAGCAAGCGATCGCGATCGCCCCCACATCATTCACCTATCGACATTTAGGAGGAACATATGGCTGTCAGTTTGCCTACTCGTGCCAGAGCATCCAGCGCTCAAAATCCCATTAAAACGTTTTTGAAAAGTCCTGTTGCGAATATTGTTCTACCGATTGTTGGAATTCTGCTATTTCTCATCATCTGGCAGTTCTTTTCCAGCACGGGCTTGATTGCATTACCTGGCCCTCTGCAAGTACTCACCGATGAACGCAGTCAATATCTGATCCTGAATCCTTTTTATTATGAAAGTGACTTGAACCAGGGGCTATTTCGCCACACGATGGCTAGCCTGGCGCGTGTGATTAAGGGATATGGTGCAGCGGCGATCGTTGGTATTAGCTTAGGAATCTTGGTGGGTGGCAGTCCGGTGCTGGATAAGGCACTCGATCCGCTGTTCCAATTTTTGCGAATGGTCGCTCCGCTGGCGTGGGTTCCTATCTCATTGGCTGCATTACGGCAAAACGAACCCGCTGCACTGTTCGTGATCTTTATTACGTCGATCTGGCCAATTTTGATTAACACTGCTGTGGGCGTTCGCGAAATTCCTCAGGACTACAAGAACGTGGCGCGAGTCCTGCAAATTTCTAGCTCAAAGTATTTCTTTAAAGTCTTGATTCCGTCAGCACTGCCTTACATCTTTACTGGATTGAGAATTGCGATCGGGTTGGCATGGTTGGCGATTATTGCGGCAGAAATTGTGATGTCTGGTGTACCTGGAATTGGATTCTTTATCTGGGATTCCTACCAGCAAAACTATGTGACTGAAATTATCGTTGCGGTTGTTTATATCGGTGCGGTTGGTTTATTGCTCGATCGCCTGGTGGCCTATATTCAACGCGTGATTGCTTCTGCTCAGTAAACTCTGCTCAGCGAACATTACTAACCCTTCACTTTTTCATAACGTTATGGCTGTCTTTGTTGCTGTCGATCAAGTCGAAAAAGTTTTCTCCCTTTCAGGCAACAGCCAATATATTGCTTTGAAAGGAATCGATCTCGAAATTAAACGCGGTGAATTTGTTTCGCTCATCGGTCACTCCGGTTGCGGTAAGTCTACGCTGCTGAACATGATTGCCGGGTTAGATTTGCCGACCGATGGGGTTGTCACTCTAGAAGGACAACAGGTGTCGCGTCCTGGTCCCGATCGCATGGTGGTGTTTCAAAACTACTCCCTTCTCCCTTGGATGAGTGTGCGCGACAATATTGCGCTGGCAGTGGATGAGGTGATGAAAGACCTCTCGAAAGCCGAGCGACGTGAGGTTGTGGAACAGCACATTAATCTAGTAGGGCTGCAACATGCGGCAGATAAACCGCCAGCCCAACTGTCTGGAGGGATGAAACAGCGGGTGGCGATCGCCCGTGCCCTGGCTATCCGTCCTAAACTCCTGTTACTGGACGAACCGTTTGGAGCGTTGGATGCTCTGACGCGCGGCAATCTGCAAGAGCAACTGATGCGGATCTGCGAAGAAAACCAGGTGACTGCCGTGATGGTAACCCACGATGTGGATGAAGCCGTGCTGCTGTCTGACCGGATTGTGATGTTAACCAACGGCCCTTCCTCCAAGATCGGCGGCATCCTGGAGGTTGATATTCCGCGTCCCCGTCGTCGTATGGATGTGGTGAATCACCCCAGCTATTACAGCCTGCGCTCTGAGATCATCTACTTCTTGAATCAGCAAAAGCGGATCAAGAAACTGCGGGCCAAGAAAACAACACCCATTTCTCGGCATGGCCTGGAGAAAGTCAATCTGGAAATTGGGTTTGTGCCGCTGACGGCCTGTGCGCCGCTGGTGGTGGCTCAGGAAAAGGGCTTTTTCAGTAAGCATGGCCTGGATGAAGTCAGTCTGGTGCGCGAAAGCAGTTGGCGCGGCATTGTAGACGGCATTGCCGGAGGTTATCTGGATGCGGCTCAAATGCCTGCGGGAATGCCCGTGTGGTTAACCGTCGGCGGCCACCAAGACGAGCCTCTGCCAATGGTCAGTGCACTAACCATGACTCGTAACGGTAACGCCATCACCCTGGCGAAAAAGTTTTATGAGCAGGGGGTGTATACCGCGACCGACTTTAAGCGCATGTTGCTGGAGTCTACCGGACAGAACCACACGCTCGGAATGGTACATCCGTCCTCCATGCACAATATTTTGTTGCGCTATTGGTTGGCGGCGGGTGGCATTGACCCGGATCAGGATGTTTCGCTGAAAACGATTCCTCCGGCTCAGATGATTGCCGACCTTAAGGCGGGAACCATTGACGGCTACTGCGTAGGCGAACCCTGGAACCTGCGGGCAGCGATCGAAGAGATTGGATTCACCGTTGCTACCGACCTGGAAATCTGGCAGGGCCACCCCGGTAAGGTGCTGGGTGTGCGGGAAGATTGGGCTGCCGCCTATCCAAATACGCACATCGCGCTGGTCAAAGCGCTGCTGGAAGCCTGCCGCTACTGTGCCGATCCGGCTCATGCCGATGAGGTGCGGCAATTGCTCGCGCGTCGCGAATACATCAGCACAAGCGAAGACTACATTCATCTGGGCGACCCCAATGATTTTGTGTGTAGTCTGGAGCAGCCGATGCGCGAATATGCCCATCACCTGTTCTACGGTGACGGGGTGAATCGTCCCAGCCGTACCGAACACCTGTGGATGATGACCCAACTTGCCCGCTGGGGCGATATTCCCTTCCCGCGCAACTGGATGGAAATTCTGGAACGGGTGTGCCGCGTTAGCGTCTTTAGCACGGCTGCCCGCGAACTGGGGCTGCTAGATATCAAATATCATCGTGGCCCGATTGAACTGTTTGATGGCGTGAAATTTGACGCGGAAGACCCGATCGCCTATCTCAATAGCCTCACTATTAAGCGCGATTTCAGCGTTGCTGAGGTGGTTTTCACTCCCCGTGCGATCGCCGCCTGATGGTTTCCTTGTCAATTCTGTAATTTCAAAGGGCTATATCCATGTTGAGCCAAGCTGTTAAAACGCAGTCATCTTTGCCCCAAGCTAGTTCTACGCCATTTCTAGCGATCGACAGTGTTTCCAAAGTTTATCCCACCCCAAAAGGGACGTATACCGTTCTCAAAGATGTCAATCTGACCATTCACGAACGTGAGTTTATCTGCGTGATCGGTCACTCTGGCTGTGGCAAATCGACGCTGTTAAACATGGTGTCGGGGTTCAGCCAGCCCACCACAGGTTCCGTGCTGTTGCAGGGCAGACCGATCACCAAACCGGGGCCCGATCGCATGGTGGTGTTTCAAAACTATTCGCTTTTGCCCTGGCTGACGGCATTCGAAAACGTCTATCTGGCTGTGGATTCGGTGTATTCAGGTAAGCCAGAATCGCAAAAGCGGGCGATCGTTCGCGATCACCTGGCGATGGTAGGTCTGGCGGATGCGGCTGATAAAAAGCCACCGCAACTCTCCGGTGGGATGAAGCAACGGGTGGCGATCGCCCGTGCCCTGGCGACCCGTCCTGAAGTGCTGATTCTAGACGAACCGTTTGGAGCGCTAGACGCCATCACCAAAGAAGAACTCCAGGAAGAGTTGCTCAAGATCTGGAATGAACATCAGTGCACCGTCTTGATGATCACCCACGATATTGATGAAGCGCTGTTCCTGTCCGATCGTCTGGTGATGATGACCAATGGGCCAGAAGCCAATATTGGCGAAGTGCTGACGATTCCGTTTGCTCGTCCACGCGATCGCGAACGCATCATGGAAGACCCGGAATACTACAAACTGAGGAACTACGCGTTAGATTTCCTCTACAACCGTTTTGCCCACGATGACGCGTAACTAACGTCAGGTGTGCGTGTTCGGGCGAATGTCACGCACACCTGCGTTTTTTCTTCAAGTCAGCATATGTGACTCCAGCAATTCTCACTGTGCAAATTAATAACCGTGCAAACTTGCCTACGGCAAGTTTGCACGGTTATTAATTGCCGATTTTTCGCGCCCGACGGGCGCGAAAAATCGGCAATTGGTTTCAAATGAGAATTGCTGGCTGATAACGAGATGAGTGAAATGATCAGTACCTGATGTATTTCATTTTACGTTGAAGAAACATATTGGTTGAGAAGCAGAATTGCTTACAAAGACTCACTAAAAGAGGCCAGATGCAGCACTTTCTGACTCACATTGTGATGAATATGTGATACCAGTATGCACTTTCATCTAATCTTTGCTACATTGAGTTGGAATAGATTTGTTTCAATCCATTAAGCCAAGTGTATAGATTTCTATCTATAGATGCTGCGTGATTGTTCAATGGTTCATCAAAGGCATATGAGTGTCTCAAAGCGTAGCGATCGCCCCTATCAGCCTCTTCTGCTGCGAGTTCTGCACGGTTTAATTGGTCTGCTGGCTTTGGCTGCCATTGTGACGGGTTTTACCGTTTACGCGACTTATGATGGCCGATTCGGCTCCATTTCTGTTCCTGCTCTTCCCGACATTCAGGGCATTCATGGCACCTTTGGGTTGTTCTTTCTGATCGTGCTTCCGGTGTTTGCGCTGTATAGTTTTCACGTTGGTCACAAGCGATTAATTCAGTCAGATGTGCTGTCCCGATTAACTCAACAAGTGGGTACGCCGATTTGGTGGATTACGCTTCAGCGCATCATGAATACAACAATGCTAGTCGCGGCTACCTTTGCAGTCGTTTCAGGCCGCATGATGAAAGAAGAATGGTTGCCTGCTGGAGAGTTGCATCACATCTGGTATTTGCTTCACCTCTCTGCATGGGCAGTTTTAGTGTGCAGTTTAGCACTACATCTACTGTTCAGTGCCAAGGTAGGAGGTGCACCACTATTACTGTCGATGTGGCAGCTCTCTTATCGCCCTGAAGATAGCCCATCACGTTGGTTTGATGCATGTCGCGATTGGTTAAGATCTTTCCGATAGTTAATTTCAGTGATTCAATGATATGAGTAAAAATATTCCACTGAGGCTCATTGAAATTTTGGTTTTGGGTGGAATTTTCCTGGCTTTCATTCTCCCTGTATTTTCACTATCTGATCACAACGAAGAAACGAGTCGGGTTACACAACTCCGACTAGCTAGCTGAACAGTTGCGTCGCGATCGCTCCATCATCTTCAACCATCATGACGTTCACAGCAAAAAGTGCAATGGCACAACCGATCACCTTTACCGATCGCACGGCCGTTTTGGCGACGATGCATCATAAGGAGAAGGTGATTGCTCCTTTAATGGCTGAGGGCCTGGGGGTGCGTGTGGTTGTTCCCCCCAAGTTGGATACTGATTCGTTTGGCACGTTTACAAGAGATATTCCTCGTCAGGGCACTCAGTTAGAAGCCGCCAAAGCAAAGGCAGAACAGGCATTACGACTGACAGGCGAAACGATGGCGATCGCCAGTGAAGGTATGTTTTTTCCGCATCCAGGGTTTCCCTATATTGCCTGTAATCGAGAACTGGTGCTCTTAATCGATCAACAATACGATCTGGAAATTGCAGGATACGCGGTTTCTACGACGACCAACTACAGTCACGACGTGGTTTCAGATGTCGATGCGGCATTGGCGTTTGCCAGCAAGGTCGGTTTTCCAGAACATGGGCTGATTGTCATGCCAGAGGGGGCGATCGCAGATTCCAGCCGAATCATCAAAGGCATTGTGACGGAAGATCATCTGCTGGAAGCGACCCGTGAGACACTCGCTAAATTTGGCAAAGCTCATCTCGAAACCGACATGCGAGCTATGTACAATCCCACCCGTATGGCGGTTATTCAGCAGGCCACTCAGGATTTAATTAAGAAGCTGCAACAGCGCTGCCCGCAGTGTGAATGGCCTGGTTTTGATGTTGCAGATCGGCGTAAAGGTTTACCCTGTGCCTGGTGTTCTTCTCCTACGGAACTAACCTTAGCCATCACCTATTTGTGCAAACGCTGTAGCTTGAACCAGGAACAATTCTTTCCAAACGGGCAAAAGAACGCTGATCCCGAACATTGTTCCTATTGCAATCCATAATGGCGCTATCGAACTCCTAAAAAACGTGTTTTCTTTTCGTTTTCCCAAGGGGGTAAGTAGGCAAGCCTAATTAAACCAAACCCAGAAAACCGGGGGAGTGCCCCGGAGGGGCACTCCCCCGGTTTTTCTATCTAATGTTGGGTGCATCCCAGTCTTGCAAGTCTCAGTTTGAGAATTGCCCATTGAGATAGGCACAACGGTGAAGCAGAACTTGAGGAACGTTTCCTGCTTTCCACTGTGCCCCAGACAATTTGATGCGTGCTCCAATTTGTTTGACGGTCGATTCAATCGCACCTGAGCCAATCGATACCCCTTCGACTTGCAAGTAACTGTAGTTGACAATCCGATGACGATGCTTGTTGAGATAGACCATGAAGTTGTCTACCTGTTCATACTCCCAGTCTTGCAACTGCTCCATTGCTCCATCGACATCTCCCTTCCATAGACATGCTTCCACCA
>DATNPS010000425.1:0-7985 GCA_036703095.1 Crinalium sp.
GTGGCGTGCGCGTCGCGCACGCCACGTCAGGCTTTTAGGGCGTGTGAGGGCTTTGCCCCCAACCAAAGGTTTTATCCCTGCCCCCGGCCTCATACCAGTACTACGGCTAGATCAGTCCTCTTCCCGATCTAACTGAGGGAATTGCTCAAAGAGCTTTGTGATCAGCAGATAGAGTTCATCTAAAACCTCCTCTGCTCCCTCTTCATCCACTTCGGTGAGCAGTTGTTCAACCCCTTCAACCAGTTGAACCAGGCGATCGGACTGTTGACGGTTCAATTCAGCCATACTAATTGCGTCTCTGATGAATTCCAAGGGTCATCGTACCAGCGATCGCTGTTGGCGTAGAAACTTCAGCCATCTCTGCAATGACCATCGAATTTCGGCCTGCGTATGATTGAAATATCTAAAAGCTACGCATTATGTCAACCAATTATGTTTAAGCGCCCCCTGAGGTTTCTCAGGGGGTTATTTTATGGCGTAAATTCGACAATTGGGCTTTTGGGAAACGTGAATTCGACGAACTCGCAAACTTGTGTCCGCGCGACGCGCAGGATATAGCTGTATTCATTCGGGTTAGAACGGGGTGCAGGGGTAGAACCCTGGCTGGGGGCACAGCCCCCATACCCCTCTTGGTTTTCGATGTACTAAACAGACATGACTACAGCTATACATGTTTGCGCCATTTCAGTTGCGCGCCACGCGGCTAAAATGGCGCAAAAACAAAAACCCCCAAACGCTTGCGCTTGAGGGTTGGAGTTCCTGAAAATCGTCACTAACAAGGATGATGACAAGCTATGACAGAAATCACAAGAGGGGTGTGACCCATCACCCTCGTAGCAAACCAGGTTCGAAGCATCGTAGATGAGCGCAAATCAACCGTCACACGCCGATCAGCAATAAAAAACACTACTGAGCAATCAGTTCGGCTAGAAGTTGCTTGTCGCTCGATGAGTTACGTTCATCCATCGGAATGTACGGCTCATTGTGGGTACCTGTATAGATCTGCGTGGGCCGGAAAATGCGGTTTTCCGCCAGTTGCTCTTTCCAGTGCGCTAGCCAACCTGCCACACGGGCGATCGCAAACACAGGCGTAAACAGGTCAGTCGGAATGCCCATCTTGCGATACACCAGCCCCGAGTAGAAGTCCACATTAGGATAAATCCCCTTATGGCCTAGCTTTTCTTCAACGGCCCGCTCTAGCTCAACCGCAATATCGTAATAGTCATCCCGGCCAAATTTCTCAAACAATTTTTCGGCTAATTCTTGCAGAATGGTTGCTCGTGGATCTTTGACCTTATAAACCCGGTGGCCAAAGCCCATAATTTTGGCTTTGCGCTCAAGACAGCGATCGAGGTAAGGCCGCACATTCTCAACCGAGCCAATCTCCTCCAGCATGTCAATCACTTCTTCATTTGCCCCACCGTGCAGTGGCCCTGCCAGGGTCCCTACAGCCGACGCAATCACCGCATACGGGTCAGTCAGCGTAGACGCCGTCACCATCGCCGAGAAGGTCGAAGCGTTAATCGTATGCTCGGCGTGCAGGGTCAAGCAAACGTCGAAAATCTGAGCAGCTAATGGATCTGGTTCCCGCTCATTCAGCATGTACAGAAAGTTGGCGGAATAATCCAGATCATCGCGCGGTTGAACCGGATCGTTTCCTTTGCGCATGAGCTGAAACGCGGCAACCATGGTTGGAATTTTCGCCAAAAGCCGCACAACCGCTGCATGAATATACGTGGGGTCATCTAACGCGCGACGAGAATAGAATAGCCCTAAAGCGGCGGCACAAGCCTGGAGAGCGTCCATCGGATGACCACTTTCAGGGAAGCACTTCATCATGTCCCGAATGCGATACTTAAGCCGTCGATGGTAGCGAATTTCATGTTCAAAAGCAGCCAATTCATCTTTATTCGGCAATTCACCCCAAATCAGCAGGTAGGCCACCTCTACAAAGGAGCTAAATTTGGCTAAATCCTCAACGCGAATGCCTCGATACTCCAGGATGCCCTTGTGGCCATCGACATAACTAATACTAGATTGCGTAGCGGGAATGTTTTCTAACCCAGGCTTATATTCGCAAACTGTCATAATTTCACCATGTGCCAACGATAAATGTACTTAGACTGACACACTCTTGCTGGAAGTTTTGTCAGCTTGAAAGCAGTCTCGGAACTTACTGCCATCTGCAAGACCTAATACCAACCTACGATGTCATCTACCGCATTGCAATTTGCGTACAATGCTTTGTCTCTGTCAGGTTTAACGTGTATCAGTTTTGGTTGATTCCATACTGCCTAAGCTCACAGTCTGCCTCTTAAAGAACCTGTTTTAGGGAGTGTCTGAATGCACTTAAGCAACTATTTCTAATGAACCACAACTGATAGATAAAAGGGTACTAAAGACCCGAAAATATACAGTTTATAGTAACGTGAATTCAATAGCCTGATTTTGCGTGCGATGCGCACGCAAAATCAGGCTTTAGGAGAGTCGCGCAATGCGCGACTCTCCTAAAGCCCATGCTTCTCAGGCAAGCAAGAACTTAGGTGACGTTAACCAAAACAGTTGGCTCTTTCCAACTGGAGAACCAGTATCCGGTAAGGTTAACCCAATGACGCCAGCTTTCTTAAGAATGAACCGTTGCCCCACACTGTCCCACAGCAACCGTTCAGCCCAACTGCTTAAATCGGGTTCATGACCCACCAAGGCCAGCGTGGTAGAACCTGACGATCGCCATCGATTGAGCCAGGTTAACCACTCCTCAAAACTGCCATCTGGAGCGAGATATGCTGACTCTTCCAGGGCTTTGCTAAAGCCTGCATTCAGCAGAATATCCGCTGTCTGCCGCGCTCGTACCAGAGGACTGGTGAGAATCAGATCTGCACTCAACCCCAACTCACACAGCCGTTTTGCAACTTTTTTGGTTTTGCGCTGACCGTCTTCCGTTAGGGGACGCTCATCGTCATTGGCGTAAGACCCGTGCTCTCCAGCCAACCCGTGACGGATGATGTAGAGTTCAGTCATCTCTTCCTCCCCATCATCCTCATCCCCTTCCCGTCCTTCTCAACACTCAACACCTAACACCTAACATTCAATCCGTGCGAATCATCCCATTCTCCGGATTCACAAGGCGCAGGAGTTTTTGCTTGATCTGGGCATCAAACACTTCCCACTTGAGTTTCGTGTATTCCGGGCTTTCATTGAAGCCAGACAGGAAGCCCATCGGAATTTCGAAACCACCTGCGAGCGATCGCCCCCCACCAAAGAAGCGCCCCTGGGTATCCTGCCCAAAGGCTTCTTTAATAAATTCATCCGGGTCGAGGGTGAGTTTATTGGTGCGCAACGAACCGATGACCACTTCTAACTCTTCATCTTCGTCGTGGACAATGCCGTACACAACAGCCGTATGGACGTTTTCTTCGGTCACCAGGAAATCGGCAGCCTGGGGAATCGCATCCCGGTCATCATAGCGGAGATAGCCGACGCCAGCGATCGAAAAGTTGTTTTGCAGAATCCGGTTGCGGAGCGATCGCTCGATCACATCCATCACCCGACGAGAACGAGAGGCTTGCAGCACGGAGTTCAGCAATTGACTATCGTAAAAGCGGCTGAGATAGGCGGCAGCCAAAAAGTCTTCTTCCTGGGCCTGCATCAGCCGATTGGTATCGGAGCGCAATCCATGCATCAAAGCCGTCGCGCATTTGACATGCTCACCGCTACTGCTATCCAGTCGCAGCAATCCGGCCTGCAAGTACTGCGTAAAGATGGTAGCTGTCGCGCGAGTTTGCGAACGAATATCGTCAAATTCAGCTTTCAGATCGCCTTGAGAACTATGGTGGTCAATCACCACTACCACCGGAATGTGAACCTGCTGTAACAGCGGCAACAGTTGTGTCGTGGTGCCCTGGTTATCAATAAAGGCACATCCTTGATAGACCGACAGATCTTTTTCCTTAGCCATCTGTAGCGTCCATCGCTGTACGGGTAGCCCCATTAGCTTGACCAGCGCAATATTTTCCTGGTGGCTCAGCGCCCCTGCGTAGACGATATCGCAGCGAACGTCATACGTTTGGGCAATCAGCTTGTACGCCCACGCGCAGGAGAGGGCATCTGGATCGGGGAAATCCTGCAACAGGACGAGGTGCCGTTCCCCCCGATGGCGCTCCAAGGTGCGGCGCAGCGCTTCTACTTTTTGCTCGGTCAATCGCCAGCCTTGCGGAGGCGCAATCCCCCAATCGGGCTTAACGACTGTAAGCTCCGCCTCAGCGGAACCCGTCGATTTATTAGCATTAGACCCGGAACTCAGCAACGCAGGTTCCGTCATGACAGGCAGACTCTCTAGAGACCTAAGCGATTTAGACATATAGGAGGGTTAAAAAATCAGGACACGCCTGCTGGTTTTGGAAATGCTGCCCTTAGATTGGCAGCTACACTTTGAAACAAACACTCTTTGATCTTCGCAAAAAAATCAAAAACCAACACACCACCTCTGGATCTATATCCTCTATTGTTTGCTGGTTTTAAGTTAGACCTTTAGGGATAGTAATTTTGTAGGCTGGAAGCCATAACGAATGATTATTTCTTAAGATTTTTTACGGCTAAATCCTCCAAATTAAACTGGTGTAATGCATAAGGGCAAGGAACACGCCATCTCAGGTTCCTTGCCCCTTACGGTCTTGATTGGTTTAAATTCCAATGACATATTTCTGCCATTCCTGATGCACCCCGCTCTTGATATGTTTTGTTACTTCAAAATACAATCCACTATGAGGCTTATGGGGAGGTTGACGCAACAGCATATTGGCTTCCTTTGGAGTGCGGTTGCCTTTTTTGACGTTACAGCGAACACAAGCAGTGACAATGTTTTCCCAGGAATCGCCGCCACCTCGCGATCGCGGTATAACATGGTCTAGCGTCAATTCATCTCCAGAATATCCACAGTACTGACAAGAGTGACTGTCTCTGTGTAGAATATTTCGGCGGGTTAACGGGATCTCTTTATACGGAACCCTCACATAATGCCGCAGCCGGATAACGGAGGGAAGCGGCAACTGATCATAGACGAGCTTGCCATTATGCTCGACTTGTTCTGCTTTTCCCTTAATTAGCAGTATGATCGCCCGACGCCAGCTCGTAATATTGAGTGGTTCGTATGAGGCATTCAGCACCAGAACCTTGCCCATCGGTAGCTGAGTTATAAGAAATATTGAACAGATACTAACATAGGTAACACAAAATCCGGGGATTTTACGGAAGCCTCCGGCTATTCTCCGCCCTAAGAGGGAGTAAACCTATAGAAGGGATACCAAAGCTCATGGCTTAGTGTGGCAGATTCAGTCACGTTTTACTCTTTCCAAAAAATAGTCAAAACCTCGGTAGCCCTCTCCAGCCGAACATGGTCGAATGAACGTAACACCGAGGATGCACCAGCAATTCTCATGATGTAAATCGGTAGGAGTGCAACTTCGCCTGAGGCGAGGTTGCACTCCTACCGATTGCGAGTTTTACGCGCCCGACGGGCGCGTAAAACTCGCAATCGGTTTCCAAATGAGAATTGCCGAGAATGCGTAGGGCATGTTTCAACTGGAATTAAACTCTTTTTAAGATTTGGTTTAGTGTTGTGGTGTGAGTCGTGAGGAGTTGAATTGAGTATGTTGAGTTGGGAGCATACGCCAGAGCTAACCCCAATGCAGCGCGATCGCGCCTGGGTCGAAATCGATATGTCGGCTCTGGCCCACAATGTCAAACAGTTGAAGCGATCGCTCTCGCCATCCACCGATCTAATGGCCGTGGTCAAGGCAGATGCCTATGGTCATGGAGCCGTGGCGATCGCTCGAACTGCCTTACAGCATGGAGCAACCTGGCTGGGAGTAGCTACCATTCCCGAAGGAATTGAGTTAAGAGAAGCGGGTATTACGGTTCCGATTTTGGTCTTAGGTGCGTCCAATTTGCCTGATCAAGTCCGAGCGATCGCCCAATGGAACTTGCAGCCAACCCTATGTACACCCAAACAGGCACTCGTCTTTTCAGAAACGCTCGGATCGCTTTCGCTACAGCAACCGCTTCCCGTTCATCTCAAGATTGATACGGGCATGTCGCGTCTGGGTGCCCCCTGGCAGCAGTCCGCTGAGTTTGCTCAATGCGTGCAGCGATCGCCCCATCTGCACATTGCCAGCATTTATTCTCACCTGGCGACAGCGGATAGTCCCGACCCAACGGTGATGAAGCTCCAGCATCAGCGGTTTCAAGAGGCGATCGTTCACATCCGAGCAGCAGGAATCCCGATTCCCCGCCTGCATTTAGCCAACTCTGCCGCGACGCTGACCGATTCCAATCTGCACTACGATATGGTTCGCGTTGGATTGGGCCTGTATGGATTGCATCCCGCTCCCCACCTGGCTAGCACCCTTGACCTGAAACCCGTGCTCCAGGTGAAAGCGCGAGTGACGCAAGTGAAACCCATTCAGACTGGAACAGGCGTGAGCTATGGCTATCAGTTTATTGCCGATCGCGATTTGCGACTGGCGGTGATTGGCATTGGCTATGCCGATGGCGTACCCCGCAATCTTTCAAACCGGATGACCGTTTTGATCCAAGGACAGCGCGTTCCTCAAATCGGTGCTATCACCATGGATCAGCTCATGCTAGATGTCAGCACGATTCCAAATTTGCAAGAAGGTGAAGTGGTCACGCTCTTAGGACAGGATAAGGGCGATCGCATCTCAGCCGATGATTGGGCTACCACTCTCGGCACCATTTCCTGGGAAATCCTCTGCGGCTTCAAGCATCGTCTTCCTCGCCTGATGGTGAACCAGCCGTTTGAGATTAAAGAACACCTAGGAGTTGGGGATTAAATATTACAAAGCGTTGGATGGCAGAAACGCGAATAATCGCGTTTCTGCCAACCAACGCTTAAAAATGTCCCTAACTTGTCTTAAATCTGTTATGATAATCTTCGCGTTACTTCAGCGCTACCTGGAGAGGTGGCTGAGTGGTCGAAAGCGGCAGATTGCTAATCTGTTGATGGATTTAGGTCCATCCGAGGGTTCGAATCCCTCCCTCTCCGTTCTAAAACAAAACGTTCAGGCTTTGATAAAAGCTGTTGAATATTGGCGATCGCTAGCGTAGTCGCCCCTTGTTTATTGTTGTGTCGGTGCGATCGCTCAACAATTATTTTGGATGGCACAACCAATTTCCAGGAATATCGGTCACGGCCAATACCTGGGTAGAGACGTGCCACTGGCACGTCTCTACGGGGTTTCTGGTACGTCATAGATATTGTTCAAACCGTATTGTGTTACCCAGCAACGGCTGTGTTCTGATGAATCCAACGGGGCAACCGATCGATCGCATCTAGCAGTTTCCCCACACTGGCATTTGGGTCTAAAAACGAAAACAGATGCCGATATCGAATTCTGCCTGTCTGGTCTAACACGAACTGTGCCGGAAGCGGAGCACCGAGCGCTTGTCCAACCTGATACATGCGAAACACTCGACATCCGGGGTCACTCAGCAACGGCATTTTTAAACCCAGATCGCGGACGACAATTTTGCTTTGCCGCTCATCGGTGCTGGTGATCATCAAAACCTCTGCCCCGCGATGTACAAACTGCGAATATGCCTCATTCATCGCTTTGATGTGGGGATAGCAGAAAGGGCAGTATTGCTTCTCGGTAAAAATGCGAGTGAACGCCAGAATCACGGGACGGTTCCAGGCTTCCAATTCAGGGTCAGTATTTCCGGTATAGTCACGTAGTTTGACGCGCTGACCACTGGTGACATTCAGCAATTGAAATGGCGGCGCGAAACTGCCAACCGTAAATTGATTGGTAGCTGGAACAGGCAGGAAGTTATTAAAAAATCGCTGGTTTAGCAGACCTCTAAAGTCGGTGGATGTCAACATTGGCAAGGACTGACTGAGCAACACAACTATAGCGATTTTCCATCGCTTAAAACCCGGTTGTTTTTCGAGAGCTGCGCTCCGCGCA
>DATNPS010000107.1:0-9255 GCA_036703095.1 Crinalium sp.
CGGGGGTGGGTTCGACGGTGTAGGAAGAGTCGATGTCAGGCGATCGCCTCAAATACACCGTAGCCCGGTAGACCATTGCCGCTACTTCTCCGCGTGTGGCAAAGCCGTTTGGGATAAGTTGGCGCAGGTTTGGGTAATTCAAAACGATGCGTTGGGCTGTGGCGCGGGCGATCGCATCCTTCGCGTAGGCGGGGATCGCGTCTGCGTCGTCGTACAGATTTAGCAAGCCAGAATCAGCGGCGGGTAATTTTAGGCCGTTGGCCAGGGAGACCAGAACCTGCACCCGTAAGATGCTCTGGTTTGGCTGAAACTGGTTGTTGCTGACGCCAGACAGTAACCCACCACGATACGCCCGTTGAATTACCTCAGCCGCCCAGAAATTAGCTGGTACGTCACTAAAGGCGATCGCAGGTCGAATCGGCTGTGGATTAAAGGTGCTGACCAGCACAGCAGCATATTGGGCGCGGGTCATTTCAACATTAGGCCGGAAGGTACCATCGGCAAAACCGCTAATAAATCCCTGGCTGGCTAATCCACGAATAAAGGCGATCGCCCAGTGACCCTGAATATCCGAAAAAGACGCGGCAAAAAAGTTGGGCTGGATGATGAACTGTGATCCAATCGCGCTAGCCTGCCCGATCGCCACCAGAGACTGGTAGATCATCGCTGCCATTTCGGCACGAGTGATGTCAACCATCGGTTCCAGCCAGTTGCTCTGAGGATGATTGACGACAATCCGTTTTTGGGTGGCGATCGCCACCGCATTCACCGCATAGCTGGGGATCTGAGCACGATCCATATAGACATCCAGCGAGTTCGGGTTGCCTCCCGCTAACCCTAAACCGCTGACCAGCGAGACAATCGCCTGAATCCGCGTCAAATTCTGGTTAGGTCGAAAGGTGCGATCGGGAAATCCTGCAATGAAGCCCATCTGTTCCGCTTTGGCGATCGCAGCAGCAGCCCAAAAGTTAGGTTGAATGTCTGTGAATCCGCTGCTTTGCCGACGGGCCGGAAAGTTAAACGCTTTGGCGATCGCGGCTGCATATTGCACGCGAGTTACATATTGCTCTGGTCTGAACGTTCTGTCTGGAAAACCGCTCAGTAACCCCCGGTCTACCAGGCTGCGAATGAATGGTTCAGCCCAGTGTCCTACAATGTCTGCCAGGTCGGCACCTGCTGGAATGGGGGACGGCGTGGGCACCGGGGCTGGTATCGGAACCGGGGTGGGCGTGGGCACTGGAACGGGTTGAATCTCGCTCGCCACAAAATTAACCGGGCCATTCACGCGTGTAGGGTTAATCGAATTGCCAACCGACAGCAGGGCAGTAGGCGTTGAGTTTCGCAAGTCCAGTCCAGTATTTCCCTGAATCACATTGCCACCCGGATCTTGGTTTCGCCCCAAGTCGGGAACAGCGTTATTCATCACGATTAGCCCGTCCCCTGAATTCTGCTCAATATGGTTATTGCGTAAAACGGGGCGGGCCGTTCCCGAAATCACAATTCCAGCTTGATTCGAAATAACTTGATTGGCTGAAATCAGCGGTGCAGCATTGTCGCTGATGGCGATGCCATAACCTGTGTTTTGGCAAATGTTACGCTGAACGACGCCTTTCGCGTTGCGAGCCATTGAGATGCCGCTAGCCGTGTTGTTCTGAAAGCGGTTATCCGAGATGTCAGGCAGGGCGTTGCCAGTCGCAAAAATCCCTTCGCGTCCACAGCTCACAAAGGTACTGTTGGCGATCGTTGGATTAGTTGACTCCAACCATACCCCCGTTCCTCTGGAAACGCGATTGCTAACGGTCACGCCCCTCAGTTCGGCATCATTCTCTAGCCGCAGGGTAATATTCTGGCGATTAAACGTAGGGCTGAGATATTCACCGCTGCCTTCGATCAAAAAGCCATTGCCTTTGCTGGTTTCGTCGCCCAGTACAATCACACCCACCGGAATCACCAATGGAAATACTTCGCCGCTGGCTACACTGTAGGTTCCCGATGTGAGGCGGAGGGTTGTGCCACGAGTAGCCTGTCTGACGGCGCGAGTTATGGTTCGGTAGGGAGATGCCTGACTTCCATTGCCGTTGTCATTCCCTCGGTCTGGGTTGATGTAGAGGATGGGGAAAGCTGAGGACTGAACCATTGATTTTCTTTCCTACTAAACCAAGATGCAATTTTAGCTACAAACGCTCAAGAATATTGATTTATTAAACGGTATGGAGTGAGTGAGGGGAAGAGGAAGCAGAGAGCAGAGGGGGACATGGGCTGTGGGATGTAGGGGTTGGGGTTTGTTTCCCTATCTCCTCTATCTTCCCCATCTCCCCCACCTTCCTTGTCCTCCTTATCTGACTCCCGACTCCTGACTCCCAACTCCTGACTCCTCCGTTTCCCTCTATGATTGAGCCAGAGTAAGAGACGCGAAATGTTGATTATCGTTCTCAGTTTGAATGGGCTGATTGCTCTAGGCTGTTTGTATGGCGTTTGGCGGGTTGTGAAGCTGAGGCGATCGCTCTCTCGTGCCGCTGATGCGCTGACAACGGCTGAACAGATTTGTCATAGAGTTTTGCACAATGCGCCCGAAGCCATCATGCAGGGGCAATTGGGCAGTTACGAACTACGGCAATATTATCGCCAGCTCAAACCCCAATTGCGGCAAGCTCAACAAATTCTGGCTTTATTTGGTATGGGGCAAGCCATCTGGCGACGGCGATCGCCCTTCCGACGACGGTCTGGTTCAGGCAATCGCAAACGACTGTAAGCGCTGTTTGGCCATCGCTTACGGTCGTATTAAGTAGGCAAGCCTAATTAAACCAAACCCAGAAAACCGGGGGAGTGCCCCGGAGGGGCACTCCCCCGGTTTTCTATCTAATGTTTAATTGTGCCTACCTACTTAAGACACCAGGAGAGAGGGACTGTTTCCCCATACTCAGGTTTTCAACCCTGCACCCAGCAATTTTCAGTATGCAAATCGATGGCCATGCAACTCGCCGCCGGGAGCTTGCATGGCCATCGATTGTGTTTTTGCGCGCCCGTCGGGCGCGCAAAAACACAATCGGTTTCAATCGGTCTCAAAATGAGAATTGCTGCCCTTCACCCCGTCCTGACACCAATGACTACAGCTATAGGTAGAATTAGTTTGAATGTGAAGATTAATAAGGTACGCGATCGCCTGTAGCAGTGGGTTTAAATAAAGTTAAGCTCCTTCTAGAGTAAGGTTTATCTGAGAACGCAGTAACTTGGATGAAAGGTAGGAACTATTAGAATGTCAGACAATCGCTCCGGCTCCGGCTTGTTTTGGGGAGGTTTGGTATTAGGTGCTGCTGTGGGAGCAGTCACAGGGCTGTTGCTGGCACCTAAATCGGGACGGGAAACACGTCAACTGCTGCGAAAATCGGCCAATGCGCTACCTGAATTAGCAGAAGATTTGTCCAGTAGCGTCCAGTTTCAGGCCGATCGCCTCTCTGGTTCCGCATTACGCAATTGGGATGGCACATTGGTGCGGCTGCGGGAAGCGATCGCCGCTGGAATTGAGGCCAGTCAGCGCGATCGCCAGCAAGTTACCCCTCCTGAAGCCAATCCAGATCCCGCACCTCGTCCTCCTGTCCGCGATTCAAGCTTGATGTAGGCATCGTTCTGTGATTGATCCTTTGTTTTGGCTAGGGCTGTCGATTTTGTTAGTAGCCGTTAGTCTAACGGCAGTCTTAGTGGCCCTCTTACCCGCTGTGCGTGAATTAGCGCGAGCGGCCCGTAGCGCTGAGAAGTTATTTGATACCCTCAGTCGGGAACTGCCGCCTACCCTAGAGGCGATTCGCCTGACCGGAATGGAAATTAGCGATTTGACCGATGATGTCAGCACTAGCGTGCAGAGTGCAGGTCGAGTGGTGAAACAGGTGGATGATAGTCTTCGAGGGATTAAAAAGCAGGCTAAAAAAGCGCAAACTACGACCCACAGTGTCGTGGTTGGCTTTAAAGCCGCCTGGAAAGCCTTCAAGCGATCGCCCGCGCCTCGTCGAGTCAGCGATCGTCTGCCCCCAGGAGATAGAAGCCCGCTGGAGTTCGACGAAAATTATCTGGCTCAAAATTCGTCGTTTCAAACTACTGAAGAAACGTACCTGACTCATCAAACCTACGAGATGCAAAGTAGCGAAGCAGAGTTTGATTGGGAAGCAGAAGACGAAGAATACGGTATCTCAAGCCCTAACGAACCCTCTGAGCGGCTGAGAGAACCTTCAAGCCCTCGCCACCGCCCCCCGGAAGAGTAGGACATTCTGCAATATTGCGGAATAGAGGAGGAATCAGGTCGGAGTGTTCATGAAAGGGCGGTTCCCAAAACACCTCTACCGTAACTATTGAACAGTTGAGTTTAACGTGAGTCTCCACCAAGGGAGGGATAGTAGTGCAGCGCACTACTATCCCTCCCTTGGGAAAACGAAAAGAAAACACGTTTTCTTAGAAATTCGATAGCCCGATTTTGCGCGTCGTGCAAAATCGGGCTATCGAATTCACGTTGAGTTGAAGTCTCCCTGAGAAACGAGCGGCAACACACCCGTTTCTCAGTAGGGGCTTTTTGCATTTGTTTGGGATGCAACCATAGTTCTCCTGCCTTCTAAACTCCTGACTCCTGACTCCTGACTCCTGACTCCTGACTCCTGCCTTCTGCTCCCAACTTCCGATCCCCATCCATTGCTTTTCCAACCCATCAGTATTAGAGTAAGGTAAAGAACTGTAAAGAACTCGTAGCAAATTCTTTACAGCTTGAACTACTCTTAATATCCAATTCCGAATCGCGTTAGACTCGCCGATGCTAAGAAATTCCCTCAATAAGATTTTTATTTATTTCGCTGCGATCTCGATTACAGTGCTGACGTGGGCGATCGCTCCTGCCGCTCAGGCATACGACAATCCCGATCTACTGCCGAGTAGCCCAACATCTGTAATTGATCTGGCAGATTCTCTGACGACTATCCAGCAAGAAGACTTAGATAAACATTTGGGTGATTTTGAGGCTGAAACTGGGTGGAAGCTTCGTGTTTTAACTCAGTTCGATCGCACTCCAGGTCGGGCGGTTAAAGATTTTTGGAAACTAGATGATAAAAGCGTTTTGCTAGTCGCTGACCCGCGTGGCGGCAATTTATTAAATTTCAGTGTTGGCGATGCGCTCTACGACTTACTACCCCGTACCTTCTGGATTGAACTGCAAACTCGATACGGCAATCAGTTCTTTGTTCGTGATAATGGCGAGGACGGTTCTATCATTGGCGCACTAGAGTCCATTGAGGCTTGCCTCCGTCAGGGTGGCTGCAACGTCGTTCCTGGCCTGCCCAAGGAGCAGTGGATTTTGACCCTGATTACATCCGTGATTGGCGGCATTGTATTTGGTTTTGCTGCCCAGCCGCGTCAGCCTGGAAAACCGTTTGCATGGCAGTGGGCACTCATCTTTTCGCCACTCTGGGGAATCCTGTTCATCGCATTTGGCATTGGCCCTGTCGTATCTCGCACTGCCGATTGGCTACCCGTCGTTCGTAACGTCGCTGGCTTTGTATTGGGTGCTTTAGTCGCCTATCTTTCACCCATGCTCAATCAATCGTCTGCCTCTGAAACCTGAAGCAGAGAGTTGGAATACCTGTCATGAACGGTTATTAAGGGGCTGTTTCGCGAATGAAACAGCCCCTTAATTGCATGAATTTGACGAATGCGCAGATTGGTGTCTCGCGCGTCGTGCAGGACACCAATCTGCGCCGTTTCAACCGCCTGTCGGGCGGCTGAAACGGCACTATCGAATTCACGTCTCAACAATATTGTGGCAACGACTGTACACCAGCAAGGACAAAAGCTCTTCCGCTCTTGCCCGCCTTGCATATCGCATAGAGCACTATTTTTAGTGTTCGACGAATTCAAGTTACAGTTAAGTGATGACTATCACCTTTTAGAGGAGCCAATGGAGTGGCACGCAACTGACGCTCAAAGTTTGAGAATTATCGATCGCGAAATTGGAGAACACGCTTTTTCGCCATCCGAATATGAAATCGTCCGGCGAGTCATTTATGCGACCGCTGACTTTGAGTATAAGTCTTTAATTCGATTCTCAGATCAGGCACTACAGGCAGGAGCAGCGGCCCTTGCCGCCCGTAGTACCATTGTGGTAGATGTGCCCATGGTGCAGGTTGGAATTGCACCGCATATTCAAAATACGTTTTCTAACCCGGTTTATTGCAGCATGGAAGCGTTAACCCGGCCTCAGCGTGAAAAAACGCGTGCCGCCTGGGGAATTGAAACATTAGCGAAGCGATATCCTGAGGGAATTTTTGTGGTGGGTCAGGCGCAAACTGCCCTCACTGCGATCGTTGATTTAATCGAAGCAGAAGAAATTAGGCCCGCGCTGGTGGTAGGCACCCCTGCTGGATTCGTCGGTGTCGATGTAGCGGTGAAACGCCTTAAGGATTCTCTCATTCCGCACATTCGAATCGAAGGGCGGAAAGGAAGTGCAGTTGTTGCGTCTGCCATCATGAATGGTCTGGTAGACCTGGCATGGCAAGCCTATGGGAAGGAAAGCAATGGGCTTGGATGAATTCCTGCTGTGCAGTTGAAATATTGAGGGGAGTTGCGCGATGCGCAACTCCCCTCAATGCCGTTAAAGCTAGCGTGCAATATCACGGTTGAGGCGACGGCTGACGTAAATAAAGGAGTCTCGTCGCAAAAGAGGATAGTCGCTGACCCAGAGGTCGTAATCCGATAGATAAACGTCTGATATTTTAGTAAATCGGCTTAAATCAGGACGGTTTGACATGACTACCATCTCGGCAATATCGCCACGCCGAATGACTCGATGGTCGCGTTTGAGGGGAACCTGAATTTTGGTCTCAAATCCCGTTTCATCGCCAATTTCAAGATTCAGCCGCCGTTCTCGGTTTTCGACAATAACGAGTTCTCCTTTATTGTTCACCGTCTCTTCTTTGCCGATCAATTCTTCGGTGACAAAAACATCTAATACCCGTCCTTGCCAGAAACCGCTGTATTGATACTTGCGACATCCCAAATTGCGGCGGCTCGCCTGGTAAACGGGTGCCCACAGCCAGTAGAGACTAATGACGACTCCCACAATAAACTCAAGCAAGCTAAAGCCATCGGGCAGCAGAGACTTCAGGATAAAGACGGCTACCAGACCTGTAATCGAGATGAGCAGCCGCTTCAAAAAGTCCGCTGGTTTTCCCCAGTAGTATTTATATTGGTCACCTGTCGCGACCGCAGGAATTAACTCTTCAAATTTGGCACGGGTCAAAGGAATCAGCATAGGGCAAGGCTTGAGTACGCTGATAGGAGGACAGCCACAGGTAGCGAAGGACTGAGGGCCAAATAGACTCTCACACTTGAGAGCAGGCATCGGCTAAACGCTGGAGCGATCGCTCTATCACTGTTCTGAGCCTAGCATTTGTAACGGCTCAATCACATAATGTGGGTTGAAGCCAGGTGAACCTCGCTTCAACCGAGCGAGGTTCACCCTGCCGAACTGGTTTAGCGTGGTCCCAGACCAACGGCACCTGCGTAAACCGCCAGTTCGCCTAGCTCAGCCTCGATCCGCAACAGACGATTGTATTTAGCAACCCGTTCACTGCGGCAGAGAGAACCCGTTTTAATCTGTCCGGCACGGGTAGCCACCGCGAGATCGGCGATCGTGGTGTCTTCGGTTTCGCCAGAACGGTGGCTAATTACGGAGGTGTAGCCGTTGCGAGTGGCCAGATCAATGGCCTCTAGCGTTTCGGTTAACGAACCAATCTGGTTGAGCTTGATCAGGATAGAGTTCCCTGCTTTTTGCTCGATCCCCTTCTGAAGACGAATGGGGTTGGTGACAAACAGGTCATCGCCAACCAGTTGGACGCGATCGCCTAGCCGTTCCGTCAAAATTTCCCAATGCTGCCAGTCATCCTCATGCAGACCGTCTTCAATCGAGACGATGGGATAGCGGCTTACCAGGGTTTCCAGATATTCCACCATTTCAATCGGCGAATGGTTGGTACCGTCATAGATGTATTGACCGTTTTGGTAAAGCTCACTGGCAGCTACGTCCAGAGCTAACGCAATCTGGTCGCCCGGTTTGTAACCCGCTTGCTCGATCGCTGAGATCAGCAAATCTAGCGCTTCCTGGTTAGATGCCAGGTTCGGGGCAAAGCCACCTTCATCGCCCACCCCAGTCAATAAGCCTTCCCGTTTAAGCACCTTGCTGAGACATTCAAATACTTCGGCCCCCCATCGCAGCGCTTCCTGGAACGAAGACGCGCCCAGAGGAACAATCATAAATTCTTGAATATCAACATTATTGTTGGCGTGAGCGCCCCCATTAATCACGTTCATCAGGGGAACGGGCAGCACATTCGCTAGAGGGCCACCCAGATAGCGATATAAGGGAATGCCCAATGCGTTTGCAGCGGCTTTGGATACCGCCAGCGATACCGCCAAAATGGCATTTGCGCCCAGATTAGATTTGTTGGATGAGCCATCCAGGGCAATCATGCTGCGATCGATCAGCGTTTGATTTAAGGCATCCGCTCCCAGCAATCTAGACGAAATTTTTTCCTCAACGTTAACAACCGCCTTGAGAACTCCTTTCCCGCTGTAGCGACTGGGATCACCATCCCGCAGTTCATGTGCTTCAAAACTTCCAGTAGAGGCACCGCTGGGAACTTGCGCTAAACCTGTTGCGCCATTTGCCAAATGCACCTCTGCTTCAATGGTGGGGCGTCCTCTAGAATCCAGAATTTCTCTAGCGATCACTTTGCTAATTCCGGTCTTCAGGGTATCTGTCATTGAATCTCTGCTCCTCTCTATAACCTCTCTTCAGGCAAACAATCAGCCCACTCGCATAGAATACGCTGGAATTGCCCCCAGGAGAATGGGTAATACTCTGTAATACTCTAATGTGCCGCTAAATCCTAATTTGTTGACGCACGACTTCCATAACTTGCTTCACAATGATAGGAAATAAAGCATTTGGGAGGTCACTATGCGGATGCTGCATACGATGTTGCGCGTAGGCAACTTGGAAGAATCACTCAAATTCTATTGTGATGTGCTCGGAATGAAGCTGTTACGCCAGAAAGATTATCCCGGTGGCGAGTTTACGTTGGCCTTTGTGGGATATGGCGATGAGTCTGACCATACCGTTTTGGAGTTGACCTACAACTGGGGCGTAGACAGCTATGACCTGGGCAACGCTTATGGACACATTGCGATCGGCGTTGACGATATCTATGGCACCTGCGAGAT
>DATNPS010000450.1:0-9248 GCA_036703095.1 Crinalium sp.
GGGATGGCTAAAGCAACGGTTCGTTGGCTACCGATTGAAGTCCCACTGCCCCTAACAAAGAACTCCAACCCGATTGGGCAAACGGATCGTCGGGATTCAGGTGATTGAGGTCGGCTAACGAGGCCAATGCGTCATACCAGATGCCTGCGGCGGCATAGATCTCCGGTAAATCCCTGGCCGAAGCCGATCGCAACTGATTCGCGATGCTGCTACTGACCGCGACTCGCTGAATATTGCCTTGAACAGTGACATCACTGGCGCGATCGTCTGGATTGCAGACGATGGTGAAGTACCAGTAATACTGTTTGCCGACTTCTAAGCTGGGTGCAGTGTTGTCATCGGGAAGGGCGATCGCAAACACGCCCGTCTCATCTTTAACGTCAAACGATTTACTGTAAACCAGATCATTAGTGCCTTCTTGATAAAGCACAAATTCGCCCGTTTCAGCCGTTGAGGGAGGAAGGTAGACGTGAAGCGTGGGGTGAGCGGCGGTGGTTAAACCAAGATTGGTTTCGGGAATCAAGGCCAGCAGTCCGCGATCGCTCGTAGTGCAGGTTGCACTGCGGACGGCACCTGCCTCGCGGTTGCCCGGTGCGCCGATGGAAGGGGGAGGATTAAAGCGAACCGTTTGAGCCATCGCCAGATTGGGAAAGCTGGCCAGGGATATCAAACTTAGGACGAGTGTACAGGAAGCAATGGGGGAGCGAAATAAAAACCTTGGCATGGCCGTCATCTTAACTCAGTTGACTAAACCGGACTAAAGAGGTGGATTTGGGGACGTGAACCCGGTCTCGTTTAAATGCCAGAAGGTTCTTAAAAAGAACCCAGGATTCAAACCGGAGCGCTGAAATGAGGGAGCGCAGAAATGCAAGGCTTTTGGGCGATGCAGGTAATCCCTTAATTAACTTCAACAGATGAAATAGAATTTCCTAATGCTTGAGCAAGTTGCTGACCATTCAGGTTTGCCATCCGAGTCGGATCGTGAATCCTGAAGGCAAGCAGTGAGGAATAGACACAATTAAAGACAAAACCTTTAAGGGGCGTAGCACACACCCTTTGGGATTTTAATCGTGTCTAAACAACTTATAGGTGTTTATCAATACTCTAAGCATACCAGCCATACTTAGAGGAATCAGAGTGAAAAATATTGATTTAACGAGAATTCGACGAATGCGCAAAAACGTTCCCCGCACAGCGCGCGGCTGAAATGGCGCTATCAAACTAATGTTGATTGATGTTGTTCAACATCAATAACGATGGACGAAAATGACGCGAGTCACCGATATCGCGACATACTGAATGCTGAAGATAGTAGAGCCTCAAAATAGTGCAGAGTCTTATTCCCAGCGATCAATCGCTGTTTGATGCAGCAGATTATAGGGTTGGCTATCGCGGAATTAACATAATGCTGAGTTAAAGCCTATGAAATTTAACCGGATAGCTGACAACGAGATGAATTAATGAATAGGGCATCACATCAATTTAGTAATTTATATGATGGTGTGCAGACGGTTATGCAACGTCAGGCTGCATGGCGCAGGACGCCCCTTTAAACGCTCACGTATAATCAGGTCAATCTGTTGTTTCCCCGTCATGCCTTTTCCCATTCTGCGTCGCCTCCAATCTCAATTTCCCTGGCTGAATCGGGTGGGTTCCACGGCCAAGGAAATGGGGCGTCCAGTGCTGCTGACCAGCCTGACGCTAACGGCTGCATTGCTGGGGTTGCGGTATGTGGGTGCGTTTCAGGGGATGGAACTGGCAGCATATGACCATCTGGTGCGCACTCAACCCGATGAAGGAGAAGATCCCCGGTTTTTGATAGTAGGGATCGCGGAGTCAGATATCCAGCGTCTTCAGGAATGGCCCATTTCAGACCATACCCTAGCCCGATTGCTCACCCAGTTAGAACAGCAGCAACCTCACGTGATTGGTCTGGATGTGATGCGAGACATTCCGATTGGTCAAGGACGGGCGGAACTGTTGGATGTGCTGCGGCGAAGCGATCGCATTGTTGCGGTGTGTAAGGCCAGTGAGGCTGATGATCCGGGCATTGCTCCCCCGCCATCCATCGCAGAGGATGCGGTTGGATTTGCTGATCTGGCCGTCGATTCCGGTGGAACACTGCGGCGCAATCTGCTGCTGCTGTCTCCCCCCGCATCTAGCACAACCTTTCCAAATCAGCCGTCGCATTTGTGCAGTAACCCGAAAAATACGCTGCCATCACTCAGTTTGCAGCTTGCTCTGCATTACGTTCAAAAAGAAGGATTGGTCGTTCAGTTTACGCCTTCTGGTGAGCTTCAAATCGGTGCGACCCGCTTTCCTCGGTTTCATTCACATCTGGGCGGCTATCAATCGGCGGATGATAGCGGCTATCAAGTGCTGTTGCATTATCGATCGCAGCGGCGTGTGGCTCATCAGGTCAGCCTGATCGATGTCTTAGAGGGACGGGTTGATCCGGCTTTGATCCGCGATCGCATTGTCATGATTGGTTACACGACGCCTCAAGCCAAAGACGAGTTTTATACGCCGTATAGCGCCGGAGAAGATGACGATCAGAAAATGGCTGGCGTTTTAGTTCACACGCAAGCAACCAGCCAGATTTTGAGCGCTGTCTTCGATCATCGGCCAATGTTGTGGGCCTGGTCGGAGGGCATCGAAGGGGGATGGATTTTGGGATGGGCGTTGGTGGGTGGTGTTCTGGCCTGGTATGCTCGTCATCCTATTAAGTTTGGGCTGGGAGCAGCGATCGCAGCCGGAACGCTTTATGGCATTTGCTTTGTGATATTTTTGCAGGGCGGTTGGATTCCTCTCGTGCCTGCCGGGCTGTCGCTGATGTCAACGGCTGTGGGTGTGATTTTGGTCGATCGCTTCAACAAGAGTGCGTATGGGAAAACCGTGTACCGTCAGGTGAAGACGTTCCTGAAACTCAATATTGAAATTGACCAGGAAAAACTGGAGAAGCAAGTTGCCGAAATTACAGAGACCGATTACTTCCTCGATTTGCAACAAAAAGCGCGGGCGCTGCGAAATTCTGTCTCTGGGGAAAGCCCTGTAAACCCTTCCAAACCTGCCGTTCCAAGCGAAACAATGAAAATCCCTGAAGCTAAACCGCCCGACCCGAGTCAAGATGCCGAGCCGGGCGAGGAAATCGATTATCTAAAGCAATTGCAGCAGGAAAGCAGACGATTGAGAAACCAGAACCAGAGCGATCGCCAGGACTAAGAACTGTGGATCTAGAAAAACCAGAAGACGTGCGCTACCACTGCGTTTTCTCCCCCAATTAGGTTTTATCAAACGGCTGATCCTGGGTATCCAGTGTTACAGAATAGGGCAATCGTCAAAGATTACATTGCGTGAGTCTCTTATACGTAGGAACATCTATAGCATTCGCCAGTAGAGTGTGATTCAGGAGTACAAACTCTGACACTCGCTGTTTGCAAGCTATAGCGGTAGTCATTCGGCGTAGAACGGGATTTGGGGGGCACCCCTGTTTGGGGACGCCCCCCCCAAATCCCTTTGGGTTTCCGATGTTTTAATCGATGTGGCGACAGCTATAGTTGTGAACGCTGTTATACGTTAAAGTTCAGCCGTGTTCGACGTTCGAGCGGCTTAAGGTAAAGGCTCATGACAAAAATAGTTTCTATCCATTCGTTTCGCGGCGGAACGGGGAAGTCAAACCTGACCGCTAACCTGGCTGCGACAGTAGCACTTCAGGGGTTACGCGTTGGCATTATTGATACTGATATTCAATCTCCCGGCATCCACGTCTTGTTTGGCCTGGATGAGGGAAACATGAACCGTTCGCTCAACGATTATCTCTGGAGCCGTTGCTCGATTGCAGAAGCCGCTTATGATGTTACGCCCGATGCCGTTTCAAAAAACAACGGCTGCATTCATCTCATTCCATCCAGCATCAAGGCGGGTGAAATTGCCCGCATTCTCAACGAAGGGTACAGCGTCACGATGCTGAACGATGGAGTGCGTCAGATCTGTCAGGGATTGAAGCTGGACTACCTGTTTATCGACACGCATCCCGGCTTAAACAAAGAAACGCTGCTGTCGATCGCCATTTCCGATGCGCTGATCATCATTCTGCGGCCCGATCGCCAAGACTTCCAGGGAACTGCTGTCACGCTTCAGGTCGCCCGCAAACTCGATACGGCCCAGATGTCTTTGGTGGTGAACAAAGTGCTGTCGTCGTATGACCAGACGGCCCTGCAAACGCAGATTGAGCAAAAGTTTCAAGTGCCTGTGATCGGGGTGTTTACGCTGAATGAGGAGATGGTGCAGCTTTCGAGCAGCGGCATTTTCTGTCTGGAATATACGAACCATCCGTATACCCATGAGGTCAAAAAGGTCGTTCGACAGCTTTTAGGCTGAACCGCCTGGTTTCCGGTGGCGGTGTTGCGATCGCCCATTCTGCTATCTACTGGTTACAACTACCACCAACAGGGCAGCCCTCCACATTGGCATGAACTCTACTGTCGGTTGGTGATGCGCTACCCAAAACTTACGATACCAAGTGCCCATGAATACCAATGACACTGATGACTTGAATGTATTAATTCAGCCATTTAAGGCCGTTGCCTCGCCATTACAGGCATTTCTCAGCGATTTGCACGCCAAGTACAAGTCGTTGCTGGACGGAGCGGTAGCAAACTACATTCCTGAACTGGCGAAGGCTGACCCCAACTGGTTTAGTATTTGTGTCGCTACGGTAGAGGGGCAGGTGTATGAGATTGGCGATGCTCAGCAGCTATTCACGATCCAATCCGCATCGAAACCGTTTGTGCATGGGCTGACCTTGGAAGATCACGGGCGCGACTATGTGTTGACGCGGGTGGGGGTAGAGCCGACTGGAGATGCCTTCAATGCCATCATTCTAGATGAATCGTCGGGCCGTCCCTATAACCCCATGGTGAATGCTGGAGCGATCGCCACCGCTGGCCTCATCAAGGGGAAAGACCCAACAGAACGGCTCAACCGATTACTGGACATGTTTCGTCGCTATACCGGACGCGAAATGTTTGTCGATATGGCCGTCTTTACCTCGGAGCGTACCACGGGCCACCGCAACCGGGCGATCGCTCACTTAATGCTCAACTTTGACATGGTCGATGCCAATATTGACGATATTCTCGACCTTTACTTTAAGCAGTGCTCGGTTCTGGTGAATTGCCGCGATCTGGCAGTGATGGGCGCGACGCTGGCCAATAATGGGGTCAATCCGCTGACGGGTGAAACAGCGTTGGATTCTCAATATGTGAAAGATGTGTTGAGCGTCATGTATACCTGCGGCATGTATGACTATTCCGGGGAGTGGGCCTACCGGGTCGGTCTGCCAGCCAAGAGTGGAGTGGGTGGCGGCATTGTTGCCGTCGTTCCCCGCAAGCTGGGAATCGGGGTCTTCTCTCCTCTGCTCGACCCACGCGGTAATAGTGTGCGTGGCGTGAAGGTCTGTGAAGACCTCTCGCTGCATTTTGGTCTACACGCGTTTGATCTGGATGCCAGCAACACGAAATTGACGGATGCGCTGGTCAGGAAGGCGTCTTCGGAGGGGTAGCGGGTGTTGGGTGTTGGGTGTTGGTTTTCCGGATAGGCGATCGCGACTCAGAATAGGGGAATGGTAGATGCACCCTGATGACGTACCCTGGCTTTTGGCCGGGGTTTTTTGTTTTTATAACGTGAATTTGAAAGCCCGATTTTGCGTGCGCGTCGCGCACGCAAAATCGGGCTTTTGGAAAAGTTGCGCGTCACGCAACTTTCCCAAAAGCCCGATCGTCGAATTCACGTTAATCTAGGCGCGTAGCGCTATAAATTGCAATAGTGGTTTTTCTGGGGTGACACAATGGGGCAACTATTTCTGGCGATCGCGGCTATCTTGGGTGGCTTATCTGTTGGTTTAGGTGCGTTTGGCTCTCATGCCTTACGGGAACGGTTGAGCGATCGCGCCCTTGATATTTTTGAAACCGCGAATCGCTACCAGATGTATCACGCGCTGGCACTGTTGGGAGTGGCTATCTTGCTCAGTCGTGCCGAAGTTCCTCAACCGTTACTCACAACGTCTGCGATAGCATTGCTCGTCGGCATTTTTATTTTTTCCGGTAGCCTGTATGCACTGAGCTTAACCGGGATCAAATGGCTGGGGGCAGTCGCACCGATTGGGGGACTGGCCTTTATGGTGGGCTGGGCATGTCTGTCGATCGCCGCTTTCAAACTATAGGGCGATCGCTCCTGTACCTTCAGGTACGCATAACAATATAGATATAAAAAATCCCTAGCTGTAAAGCCAGGGATTGAATCAGGGTGCATCTACCACCCAATTATTCGTCGCTTCTAATGCGGGATCAGGAAAGATTGAAAGCTTTTGTCGCTTTATGCTCCAATCCGATGCCCTGCCGCTACAATCAGCTCTTTAAAGGTTTCTTCCGATGCCTTAGATTCTACCGTCACGGTTTTAGTATTGGGATCAACGTCGATCTTGGCATCTGGCTCAGAGGTCAGCAGCGTTTCTTTCAAATCTTTTGCAGCTTCGGGGCTATTGAGCGTTGGAACATTTAGTTTAAGAGCCATAGTATTCACTCAGAGTAATTGTCAGCCCCATTGTCCAAATCTCGGCCCATATCTAGCACCGGGCTGTAGGTAGATTGCTCCTATTCCTTAAGCCATCAATTCTCATTCTGAAACGGGTTACAGTTTTTGCGCTATTCCAGCCAGTCGTTCTCGTGATGCAAATCGGTGGCTGTACGAACTCGTCTGCGGCAAGTTCGTACAGTCACCAATTGCGGTTTTTGTACGACCAATAGGCGCGCAAAAAACGCAATTGGTTTCAAAGTGGGAACTACTGCATTTCAGCCGCGCGTCGTGTAGCCGAAATGGCGCTATCAAATTCATGTCTGCTGCGGTTGTTTGTCCCTTGACAAGGAGTAATCGGGTTTTACCCCGATTAGTTGCAAAACTACTGAAAGTAGGATCAGGGGAAGTTGTGTACATCGGCACAGCACCCTGGCAAAAAGCGTGTTGGCAGCGACCTACACCAAAATAGATACTAGCGTCATTTTTAACATGCAGGAGTTCGAGAGGCGGCGCAACTGTGGACCCTAACGTTATGTTTACGAATAATCTTTTGAAACTTGAACAAGCCATTAGCCGCTTATCGCGTGAAGAACAACTGTGGTTGGTTGAGCGTGTGATCCACAATTTACGCATCAATTCTCCCGATGTGCCATCTGTTTCAAATGGTCAGGTCAGGCCAACTCCTCCTGCCTCTCCTATTCCTGCCCCTCCGATTACGGTTGAATCTAAGCCCGTTGTGCCGCCTAAAACAGTCCCGACTAACAATGCGCTCTCGGTTCGTAAGCCCACATCTCCTGGCTTAGGAGGTCAACCTACTCTGAAAGAGCTTGATCCCAAAGTGCAGGCGCATCTCCGAGCTATTGATGATGCGATCGCTGAACTAGATGCCCTAGACTCTTAACACCGCCGGAACGGCGTTTCTACCAGGACATTAGGGTGCTTAAAACCTAATACTTTTGGTTTAACGTGAATTCGATAGCCCGATTTTGCAAGCGCGCCGCGCTTGCAAAATCGGGCTTTTGAGAGGGGGCGCGTCGCGCCCCCTCTCAAAAGCCCGTTCGTCGAATTCACGTTGGTTTAGAACCGTTCTAACGTCGGAAACTGTTCGTGAGCGATCGCCCGTGCTGCTTCACCACAGGTGCGTGGCGTGGGAAAGATCTTTTCAGGGTTAGCCAGTCCTTTCGGATTGAACACCTGACGCACAAGCTGCATGGTTTCCAGGTCGGTATCTGTAAACATATTGGGCATGTAGCACCGTTTGTCGGCTCCAATTCCATGCTCTCCAGAAATGCTGCCGCCCACCTCAACGCAAAGCTTGAGAATATCGCCACCCAGGGCTTCTACCTGCTCTAGCTGACCGGGAACTGAGTTGTCGTAAAGGATCAGGGGATGCAAATTGCCGTCGCCGGCGTGAAACACATTGGCGACGCGATAGCCGTGTTTCGCGCCAAGCGATTCAATTTCTTGCAACACATAGGGGAGTTTCGTGCGGGGAATCACACCATCCTGGACATAGTAGTCAGGGCTGATTTTACCCATCGCTGCAAAGGCGGCCTTGCGGCCCTTCCAGAGGGTGAGACGTGCTTCGGGTTCGATCGCCACCTGGATGCTGCGAGCGCCATTCTGTTTGCAAATATCTTCGACCAGTTTGCTGATTGCCTGGACTTCGACCTCCAGTCCGTCCAGTTCAATCAACAGGATGGCGGTTGCATCACGCGGATAGCAGTTTGTTGCGACCACATCCTCAACGGCATTAATGCTGAAGTTGTCCATCATCTCCATGCCTGCCGGGATGATGCCTGCGCTGGTGATATCTGAAACCGTTTGTCCAGCCGCTTCTATGGTGGTGAAATCGGCCAGCAGGACGTGAATCGCTTCTGGCGCTTTGAGAATCCGGAGGGTAATCTCAGTCGCGATCCCCAGTGTTCCCTCTGAACCGACAAATAATCCCGTCAGGTCATATCCCGGCATTTCAGGAATTTTGTTGCCAACCTCGGCGATCGCCCCATTCGGCAAAACCAGCTTCAACCCCAGGACATGATTCGTCGTGACGCCATATTTCAGGCAATGTACGCCACCTGAATTCTCAGCGACATTGCCGCCAATCGAGCAAATGATCTGGCTGGAGGGATCAGGCGCATAGTAAAAGCCAGCCCCACTGACCGCCTGTGTCACCCAGTTGTTGATCACGCCAGGCTGGACGACTACTCGCTGATTCTCCAGATCGATGTCTAGAATTTGCTTCATCAGCGCAGTGACGATCAGAACGCTATCCTCAATGGGCAGCGCGCCGCCTGATAGTCCCGTTCCAGATCCACGCGCGATGAATGGAACACTATGGCGATCGCATACCTTCACCACCTCAGATACCTGTTCCGTTGTGCGGGGCAGGACGACAAGGGCAGGCCTCTGGCGATAGCTGGTCAGGCCATCACATTCATACACCAGCAGTTCTTCTCGCCGCTGGATTACATTATTTTTGCCCACGATCGCTTCAAACTGTCGGGCGATCGTCTTCCAATCTCGCTTTGTCTCAAGCCCAACCATAGCCATCAATCCCATGCAGGACATCTCTTTTGATGCTACCGCTTTATGGGTATTGAAGCTGTAAATGTCTTGAGGCAGCATTTCTCATGTTGAAACCGATTGCGAGTTTGGCGCGCCCGTCCGGC
>DATNPS010000109.1:0-6807 GCA_036703095.1 Crinalium sp.
GTTTTGCGCGCCCGTCGGGCGCGCAAAACCCGCAATTGGTTTCAAAATGAGAATTGCTGATCCTTGCACGTTCAGTTGAAATGGTCTAGAAAATGCGCTATGTTTGTAAACCTTTATTTACACGGCATGGCTTCAATCTTGCACTTTTTCAATAGGCGGGTTTGAGCGGTGCGTAGCGCTGCCCAAACCCGCTCCATTTGCAGGCGTGCCTGTCAATGAGGTAAGATCTGCGATGTGGCAGAAAGCTCAATTTGGGGCACATTGCAACGCAATAGGTTTGTCAGCCATGTCTGTTAACCAGTGTCCGGAAATTGTTTGAGAATAGATTGCATTAACAGACATGCATTGAATTTCCAATAGCAGTTTGAGTACATTAAAACGTTAAGACAATTTAGTTCCTGAGTTAATCTTCAGTCTCAGTAATATTTCTGATTCTGAGATAGCGATCGCCCAATTTATTTTTTATATTGCAAAGTATATAAGGAGCTACCCCTGTACTTCTTAAGCTTCAGTTAAGAAGAGAACTGGCGCGCAGCCTATAGCACATAATTATTTAAGCTATATTAAGGAACAATTTGAAGCATGTTGTCGATTGCTCGCTCACGATTTCCAAGAACCACCATCCGCTCCACGAGCAATGTTAGATAACATGACAGACACAACAACCGATTTAACCAACGTTGATTTAACCAACTGCGATCGCGAGCTGATTCACATTCCGGGGATGATCCAGCCGCACGGAGTGTTACTGGTTTTACAAGATCCCAGCCTCGAAATCCTACAAGCGAGTGGTAATACTCAAGAAATAATTGGTTACTCACCAGAGGGTTTATTAAACCAGCCTCTATCGAACCTGCTGGATGATTCGCAGATTGCCCGAATTCAGCAATGCCTGACAGACGATTTTGATAGTATTAACCCGCTCAACCTCTCGATCGCACACCAGGAAAGGCTTCTTCATTTTGATGGGATTGTGCATCGTCGAGACGGTGTAGTCTTGCTGGAACTGGAGCCAAAGGCTGCCGAGGAAAAGCCTGACTTTTTTGATTTCTACCACCAGTCCAAAGGCCCCATTACCCGCATCCAGAAAGCCTCGACCGTCCTGGGAATGTGTCAGGTCGTTGTCAAAGAGATCCGACGTATTACTGGCTTTGATCGGGTTATGGTCTATCAGTTTGATGCAGAGGGCGCAGGGCGCGTTCTGGCAGAAGACACGAACCAGGAAACTCCTTATCTTGATCTACACTATCCCCCCTCAGACATTCCCAAACAAGCCCGTCATCTCTACACCCTGAACTGGCTACGGATTATTCCAAGTGCTCAATACCAACCTGTAAGTCTCATCCCGGTTAACAATCCTGTCACCCAACATCCCCTGGATCTGAGTCTGTCCGTGCTGCGAAGCGTTTCTCCCATGCACCTGGAGTATCTGCAAAATATGGGCGTGACGGCTTCTATGTCGATTTCGCTGCTGCAAGGTCAAAACCTATGGGGGCTGATCGCCTGTCACCATTCGTCACCCAAGTATGTTCCTTACCACATCCGAACTATCTGTGAATTTGTGGGACAGGTCGTTTCCGTAGAGCTAGCCCATAAAGAAGCCAGTGAAGACAGCGACTACAAACAGCACTTAAAGGCATTGCAAGCTCAATTTGTGGAAGCTTTAGCGCAGACAGGCTATTTTCTGGATGGCATGGTGCAGTTGAAGTCTCAGTTGCTCAACCTGGTGAACGCGACTGGGGCTGTAATATGCAGCGAAGATCAGTTGATTGCGGTAGGTGAAACCCCACCAGAAGACGCTATTCATGGCTTACTGAATTGGGTTAAGCCACACCTGCAACAGGGGATCTTTGAAACGCGATCGCTGGGAAAGCTATGTCCTGCGGCGGAACCCGTTCAGGCGATCGCCAGTGGGGTGCTTGCCCTGGAGATTTCTAGACTTCATAACCATTACATCCTCTGGTTTCGTCCTGAAGTGATTCAAACCGTAAAATGGGGTGGCAATCCAAACAAGCCAGTAGAACTACTCGCAGACGGCAGTTCGCGAATATCGCCGCGCAAATCCTTTGATCTGTGGCAAGAAACTGTTCGTGGCTGCGCGCTACCCTGGAAGCCCTGTGAAATCGAAGCGGTGGTAGAACTGCGCAACTTGATCGTGGGAATTGTCCTGCGGCAGGCAGAAGAACTGGCATCGATGAATTTTGAACTGCAACGGAGTAACGAAGAACTCGATTCGTTTGCCTACATTGCATCGCATGATCTGAAGGAACCCCTGCGCGGCATTCATAATTATGCCAACTTTCTGATGGAAGATTACGCAGACACCTTAAATGACGATGGGGTATCCAAGCTTCAAACGCTGGTGCGGCTGACTCAGCGCATGGAAGACCTGATTAATTCCCTGCTGCATTTTTCTCGACTGGGACGCGCTGAACTCATGCATCAGCCAGTCAATCTCAACGAGCTAGTGCAGCAGGTCGTCTCCACGCTCACCATCACACGACCCCAAAATGAAATTGAGTTTCGTATTCCCAAATCGCTTCCCAACGTTAGTGGCGATCGCGCCCAACTGAACGAACTCTTTACCAACCTGATCAGTAATGCAATCAAATACAATGACAAACCCCAAAAGTGGGTCGAAATTGGAGTACAAGAAGAACGGAAAGGGAACGATAAAGATGGAGACACTACAGCCCCGTCCGCTCTATCTCCTACAGTTCTCACATTTTATATTCGGGACAATGGTATTGGTATTCCACAAGAACACCTCGAAAAGATTTTTCAAATTTTTCGCCGTTTGCATGGACGAGACGAATTTGGAGGAGGCACAGGGGTTGGGTTAACCATCGCTCGCAAAATTGTGGAACGACATGGAGGTAGAATCTGGGTTGAATCAACCCGTACTCAGGGCACCACATTCTACTTCACACTGGCAACAGAGGCAGGTCCATGACTCATGATACAATTACGTCCAGTGAACCGTTTCCATCAATTTTAGTAGTAGAAGATAGCAACGAAGATTTTGAGGCGTTTCAACGGCTTTTGCGACGCTCTTCTTGCAATATTCCAATTCAGCGCTGTGCCAACGGCGATCAAGCCCTGGACTTTCTTTATCAGAGGGGTAAATACCAAGAGCAACAGAACGAGTTTCTTCCAGGATTAATTGTGCTGGATCTAAATCTTCCTGGAACCGATGGACGCGAAGTGTTACGCCAGGTGAAACAAGAAAAGAAATTAAGAGCCATCCCAATTGTCATTTTTACGACATCAGATAGTCCCAAAGACATCGAGGATTGTTATCAGTACGGCGTCAATAGCTATATTGTCAAACCGATCGACTTTGCTCAGCTCAAGCGAGATATTCAGGTGCTAGTAGACTACTGGTTTAATGTAACAACCTTGCCTTGCAAGCAGAGGATGAATCATGGTTAAACCCTCGCGCACCATTTTAATCGTAGAAGATTCACCAGAAGATCGAGAGCTATATCGCCGCTGCCTGCTGCGAGATTCTGAGTATTCCTACACGATTTTGGAAGCAACCTCGGGTCAGCAAGGATTAGAGTTGTGGCAACAACATTGCCCGGATGTTGTGCTGCTGGATTATCGATTACCCGACCTGGATGGAGTAGAGGTGCTGGAGCGGTTGAAGGCGTTATCGGAACCGTCTCGCGTACCCGTCATTGTGGTAACGGGGCAGGGAAATGAAAAAACTGCCGTCCAATCGATGAAAGCAGGAGCATTGGATTACCTGGTCAAGGGAAAAATTAATCCGGACGTTTTTTCCCTCACGATCAATGGAGCCATTGAAACCGTACAGCTACACAACCAGCTACAGCAGCGCATCGAGCGAGAAAGATTAGTGGGTCAGATTGCCCTCCAGATCCATCAAAGCCAGGATTTAGAGGAAATCATGCAAACCACTGTGACCGAAGTACGGCAGTTTCTTCAGGTCGATCGCGTCTTAATTGTACAAATTAGCTCTGATAGCAGCCATGCGGTAGCCGCAGAATCGGTTGCCAGGGAGCAACTGTCTGCTCTCTCAGCCAATATTTATGATCCGTGTTTTACCGAACAGTATATCGAGCAATATCGACAGGGACGAGTAATGTCGAAGGCCGATATTCACGATGGCAGTCTAACGCCCTGTTATGCCGAGTTTCTGGCGCAGTTTCAGGTACGCGCCAATCTGGCAGTTCCAATTTTGCAGGATTCTCACTTGTGGGGGCTGTTGATTGCTCATCACTGCACGGCTCCAAGACCGTGGCGATCGCTTGAAATTGAGCTAGTTCAACAACTGGCCCTGCATTTAGGCATTGCCCTGCAACAGGCGAGTGCTTATGCCCAACTCGAACAGCAAAGCGAAGCTCGGTATCGCGCCATCGTTGAAGATCAAACCGAACTGATTATTCGATATTTGCCAGATACTACCGTTTTATTTGTCAATCGCGCCTATTGTCAGTATTTTGGACTCAAGCCAGAGGAGATTATTGGCCGTAGCTTTACACCCATCATTTTCGACGCAGATCGGGAAAAAGTCGCTCAACTCGTCAATTCCATGAACGCTGACAGTCCTATGGTAACGATTGAGAATCGAGTCCTGGTCAACGGTGACGTGCGCTGGACTCAGTGGATCAATCGAATGCTGTTTGATGAGCAAGGGCAGTGTACAGAATGTCAATCGGTAGGGCGAGATATCACTCTCTTAAAAGAGGCAGAGGCCCAGCTTCGCCATAGCAGTGAGCGAATCAGCTTAGCCAATGCAGAACTAGCCAGAGCCGCTCGACTGAAAGATGAATTTCTGGCCAACATGAGTCATGAATTGCGGACTCCTCTAAATGCCATTCTGGGATTATCTGAGGCTCTGTTGGAAGGTGTGTTTGGCAATTTAACAAATCAACAGCAGCAGTTTCTACAAACGATTGAACAGAGTGGACAACACTTACTGGCACTGATTGACGATATTTTAGATCTGTCAAAGATTGAATCAGGGCGGATCGAGCTTAATTTTAAATCGGTTGCTTTACCTTCAATTTGTGAGTCCAGTCTCAAGTTTGTCAGACAGCAGGCCGATCGCAAACAAATTCAGCTCATTTGTGAAATTGATGAAACAATCTCAGAGATCGAGACAGACGAACGGCGATTGCTTCAAGTATTAGTCAATTTACTTACCAACGCCGTGAAGTTCACGCCAAACGGGGGCTGTGTCAAGTTAGACATTCAGATGAATCGATCGCAGCAGTCGGTTGAATTTCGAGTCATCGATAACGGCATTGGCATTGCGTCAGAAGATCTGGACAAAATTTTTCAGCCTTTTATTCAAGTAGACAGTTCCCTTGCTCGGCAATATGCTGGCACCGGGCTAGGTCTCTCAATCGTTCAACGGATTGTCGATCTTCACGGTGGTAGCATTCGGGTCGAGAGTGAGGTTGGACGCGGTAGTTGCTTTACGGTGATCCTGCCGTGGCATCCCTTCTCTCTAGAAGGTAGCTCTGAACTCACGGAGGTTTTAGCGGTTAACAGTGGGATTCAACAAGCGTTAATCGTAGAAGATTCGGGTGTGGCCGCCAACCAAATTAAACGATATCTTGCTGAAATCGGGGCAACCAGTGTCATTCATCCGGTGGGAGAAGGTGCGCTAACCGTAGCGCTGCGCGTCAAGCCAGATGTGATTGTGTTAGATATTTTGCTACCGGATTGCTCTGGGTGGAAGGTGTTACAGGAGTTAAAATCGCATCCTCAAACTCAACTGACTCCCATTATTGTGATTTCAGTCGTGGATGAGCCGTCTCGTAGTATCGGTGTTGGTGCTGTGGAACACCTGCTCAAACCCCTCTCGCGAGAAAAATTTCATCAAGCATTAAGGCGTTTATTTACGGACATTCAGAATCCCAGCTCCGATACAGCATTACGGGTTGCGTCAGCAGAATTCGCTCAATGTCCCAAAATTCTGTTAGCTGAAGATAACGAAACCAATATTGTGACCCTCTTAAGCTACCTGGAAGCCCATCGTCTTCAAGTCATGATTGCTCGCAATGGGCTAGAAGCCGTAGCGATGACCAAACAACATTATCCTGATTTAGTCTTGATGGATATTCAAATGCCGGGTCTGGATGGCTTAGAGGCAACTCGACAACTGCGTGCTGATCCTCAAACCATGTCTATTCCCATCATTGCATTGACGGCTTTAGCTATGCCCGGAGATTTAGAACGGTGCTTAGACGCTGGTGCTAACGATTACCTATCTAAACCTGTTAGACTCAAAACTTTAATAGAAAAAGTTAACCAACTGCTTTCTCAACGGCTCTAATAGCGCCATCTCAGCACCATTTTGCGCGTTCGTCAGACTCACGTTATTTTAGGACGCCAGATGCGGTAAGGGCGTTTTGCAAAACGCCCCTACAAGAGCATTGATGTGTAGCCCTAATTTTGATTGTTATAGCGCTCCCAATTGAAATCTGAATGGGGTGCAGGGTGCAGCCCCATCCCCCCTGTCATAACCATCTCAACGGTTGCTGTATATGAGATTCACGCTAAGTGAAACTAATTTGCACTGTTGCAGTACTGGTTTCACCTTTGCCATCGCTGATGGTGTAGGTAAAGAAATCGCGTGAGGAGAAGAGACTAGGACGGTTTTGATACGTGAAGCTACCGTCCGGATTCTGAATCAGCGTACCGTTTGATGGTTTAGAGTAGCCAACGATCTGAAACACATCTCCATCTGGATTATAATCATTCGTCAGTACAGGAATCGTGATGCTGCCTCCTCGCCGAACTGTAGCCCAGTCAGAATTGGCGATCGCACCTGCA
>DATNPS010000454.1:0-4292 GCA_036703095.1 Crinalium sp.
AGGCAGCGTTATACTCAGACCAGTTGCGGATGCGGTAGCTCATTGCTGTGATGGATTGTTGGTGGTACTTCAACCCTATCACGTCCCATCCGCAACCCCTTCATGCAACAAAGCCCTGTTGGTGACTCGAGGAATGAGCAATTCGGAAATCAGTGCTGCCTTGAGAATTAGTGAAAGCACCGTCAAGTCAAACATCAACCATATCTTAAGTAAACTAGGCGTTAAAGACCGCACTCAGGCGGTCATTATTGCTCTGAAGCGGGGAATTGCCATCTTGTAGCCTAGTAATATGAACTTATCCTTCTTCCATCATTTAAGCAGAATTATTGAGCAGATTTTTCCAACCACGCTGGTTGTCCCACCAGGGATGCTGCGTGGAGACTTGCCCAGATAAAGGACACTCAGGGTTGAAGACATCAGCAAACAAACTGGCCATTGTGAACGCACTCATAACGATCTCCCACCAGCATTCAATCTGCTTGTAGTTTGTCACGCGGAAATCAGCCCAACCTAGGGCAGCCTTGCTTTGCTTGAGTCCATATTCTACCCAAGTCCGCTCACCATACGCATCCCCAATTTCATCGAGTTTGATGGCAGGTGCATTGCTCATCACCAGCTCAAACTGGAATCCCATTGCAATCAATTCATGCATCATTGTTGCAGCAATTTGCGGTTTTGTCTGGTAACCTTCTCCAGGTTTGAGTCGTTTTCTTGGCTTGTATACCTCAAAGCACAACGGTAAAATCATGCCTTAAATAACCCGTAAGCATTGACTGCCATAATGCCATTCTCTCGTTTGCCAACATTGCCGATACATTGTCGTTTCACATAATCTGAACTGTCTCCCTTTTTGCAATCTCCGGTCTCATCGATTAACAGGATTATCGTTTATTTCTGAGTCAATTCCAAGATCAGATTTAAGCGATGCTGCCACAGCTGGCTCACTGGCCAGAGAGACTTCGTGAGCTAAAACTGAACTAAGGGTGGATACCATGCCAATATCTGAGGTTGCTCAAAGAGTGATCGTTTTGTGACTTAAAAGGTAAACTCTGGGATGGCGACAGATTTGAATTTGCCTTTTACATTAAGAACATACAAACAATTGTAGGGTTGAAGAAAAGGGAGATCACAGTGCTGCCTGTACCGTGAATGCTCTGATCTTCAAATTGAGAATGAGTCACGATATTTCTGGTGCAGTACCTGGCGATCGCAACCGATTAGTTGTTCCTCCCTCTGAACGAGACTATCGACAAGGAGAACTCGATGCCAGAGTTGTGTTGGTTGAGTATGGAGATTATCAATGTCCTGATTGTGGAGAACTTTATACCTTAATTAAAACCATTCAGGGACAGTCTAATGCAACTTTCCCTGAGGAAATGGATCTCTGTTTTGTGTTTCGACAGTTCCCTCAACCTCTAATCCATCCTCAAGCGCAGAAAGCAGCAGCAGCGGCATTGGCAGCGGGTGCACAGGGGCAGTTTTGGCAGATGCATGAAATGTTATTTAGCCATCAACAGGAGTTAGGCAACGGTTATTTAGTGGAGTATGCCGATCGCATAGAACTTGATATCCCCCGATTCTTGCAAGATATCACCAGAAAAATACATGTCGATCGCATCAATGAAGATATCGAAAGTGGCACACAAAGTGGAGTCACGGTTGCCCCAGCGCTATTTATCAATGGAACTCGCTATATCGATCGCTGGAACATTGAGCAATTGATGGCAGCTATTGTTAATGCAAGTTATTAAGGTTTTTCCTTGGTTTATCTAGTCTAACAAGTTCATCACACGCGCTAGCGAATCCAAACCCGCGAACAAAAACCTCATAACAGCTTAACGGTCTGCTATTCCGATTTTTCCATCCATCGCGACAAGATTTGAGGAGATTGACATGACAACAGCGACCGATTCCGATTTTGCTGCCCGCGAGGCACTACGCCTGCTCGGTCCCGATCCTGAAAACTGGGTACCCGATCGCCCTGGCATCGATCACAATGTCACTATAATTGGTGGCAGCGGCAGCGGTAGCACCTTTGCATTCGCGCTACGGCGTGCTGGAATCGGTCGCGTGACGGAGATCGATGCAGCAGATGACGAGGCTCATGCAGGCGTATGGCTGACGCGAGCGCGAATGAGAACGCTCCGTACGCCAAAAAATTTGCCTGGGCCAGAGCTAGGCATTCCAGAATTGTCCTTTCAAGCTTGGTACGAAGCGCGGCATGGTGCAGCCGCTTACGCGAAGATTGACCGCATTGAGCGAGTGGATTGGGCTGAGTACCTCAGTTGGTATCGGCATTTCCTCGATATCCAAGTTCGTTACCGGACGAAGCTAGCGCGGATTGAGCCAAGTGCAAATTTCTTCCGCCTACACCTTGAGGTAAATGGTGTCCCACAGGTAGAGACTACGCGCAAAATTATCTTTGCCAATGGTGTGGCTGGCACTGGTGGTCCATACGTACCTCCAGTATTAGCTGACTTACCACGTACACTGTACGCCCATACTGCTGATGCCATCAATTTTGAAGCACTGCGCGGTAAGACTGTGGCAGTGCTGGGTGCAGCAGCTTCAGCTTTCGATGCAGCAGGAGTGGCGCTGGAATCGGGAGCTAAGGCAGTACACCTATTTGTACGGCGGTCGGCGATCGCATCTCTGTCAGTACTTCGGATACGGGACTACCCTGGCGCTTACGACAACTATCCCCAACTACCCGATGCAGCCCGTTGGTTCCAGGCTTGGCGCTTTCATCAGGCAGGCACCGCACCCCCCCCAAACTCGATTAAGCGAGCGATCGCATTTCCGAACTTTCACATCCACCTATCTGCACCTTGGAAATCGGTACGGAAAGTGGGCGATCGCATTGCTATCCAGGTGAACGATGATGTTTTCGAGTTTGATTTTGCGATCGCTGGCACTGGTTATTTCGTTGATCCAACAAAGCGTCCCGAACTAGCCGACTTTGCCCAGCATATTGCCCTCTGGCGCGATCGCTATGAGCCACCAGAAGACTTGCGCAACGATGGTTTGGGGATGCACCCTTACCTCGGTACCGCCCACGAATATCAAGAAAAAGTCCCTGGTACTGCCCCTTATCTGAAAGACATTCACGTATTTAATCCTGCTGGTTTGGTCAGCTTCGGTTTGCCAGTGGGTGATATCCACAGCATCCGTCGCGACGTGCCCGCAATCGTATCGCGCATCAGTCACGACTTATTTTTTGAGGACTGGACGCATCATGAGGCATATATTACAGGCGATATCGCCCCCGATTTTGAGGATTCGCTCTATGCTGCGGCGGTGTGGAAACAACCGATCGGGGCAGCGACGCGCTAGGTCGATAATCTTTTCACCAGCAACAGATAGTTCCGGCTGGGAAACGATGTCAGTAGAAAGTGATTGTCATTTCACAATCACTGCTGATCAAGGATCACTGTTAAATCAATTCACTTAACAGTGTCATTTCAGTAGATTGTTTACTACTTATCAAAGGAGAATGTCATGGTTGCTCAAGTAAATTCACAGGCAAAGATTTTAGAGGTTGCAGATGATCCGCGCCTTTCCAAAGAAGTGAAGGCATTTTTGAAAGTGTTGAATTCAGGGGGTGTGGCATTAGAGACACTCCCTGCGATCGAAGCTCGTCAAGTTCTTGTGGATGCACAAGCTTCTGTTCAAGTGGATCTTTCAGGCATTGAAGAATCTGAGAGGACAATTACTGCTGATGGTTACACGATTACACTCAACATCGTGCGACCTGAAGGGGTCAAAGGTATACTACCTGTTTTCATCTTTATTCATGGTGGCGGTTGGGTGCTGGGTGATTATCCAACCCACAAGCGCATGGTGCGCGATCTGGTTGTACTTTCAGGATTTGCGGGAGTTTTTGTCAACTACACGCGCACACCAGATGCTCAGTATCCGCGAGCGATCAATGAAATCTATGCTGCGACCAAATGGGTTGCCGAGCATGGCGAGGAGATTGGCGTGGATGGCAAGAATTTGGCAGTCGTTGGCAACAGTGTCGGCGGTAACATGACAACTGTCACTGCTTTGAAGGCGAAAGAAAAAGGAGGGCCACACATCAAGCTGCAAATCCTGATGTGGCCCATTGTTGATGCGGATTTTGAAACGAATTCTTATCACCAATTTGGCGATCAGCGTTTTCTGACTGTACCAACAATGAAGTGGATGTATGATATGTACATCGCTGACCCAGAAAAGCGCAAAGACATCTATGCTTCTCCCCTACAGGCGACAGTTGAGCAACTCAAAGGCTTGCCTCCAGCGTTAATTGT
>DATNPS010000456.1:0-5410 GCA_036703095.1 Crinalium sp.
TTTAGCATTGAAACTTTCAACTCCTATGGCTAAGTCAGATATGAAAACTCAAATATGTATTTAATTAACAGAGAATTATATCGATTAGCCAACGTTAGTTGTTGTGAGATGTGTCACAGCTAACTCATTCAGTTATCACTCTTGAGGCTTTGGCTGTACTTGGTCAACTGCCACGCCGATTTTCCAAGGGTGCGATCACTCCGCTCATAAGGTTGAGAAAACAGTGGGGTATCACCAAACTCTACAACGAGTACTTTCACGAACCCACCAATCAACTTTTCAAACTCCACGCCAAACTCGATCAACTAGTGCTGCAAGCATACGGCTTCAACTCAGACGACGATTTGCTCGAAAAACTGCTGACATTAAACTTAGAATTAGCAGAAAAAGAAAAGCGGAGAGAACCTGTCGTTGGCCCCTGGGCACTCAAGAGTAGTGAGGACTAATGGGAATTTTATTGATTCAAACCTCTGTTCCCCACAACACCCCGTGGGGGCGCACGGCGGTGCGCCCCTACCTAATGGTGAACCTGTCGGTGGCCCCTGGGCACCCAAGAGTAATGAGGATTAATGGGAATTCTATCAATGAAGTGCATTGGTAGAACCTTGTGAAATATAACCCAGACAAACGTCACAGGCGATCGCTCCGGCTAAAAGGATATGATTACTCATCTCCGGGTGCGTATTTCATCACCATTTGCACTCATCAACGTGAATGTTTGTTTGGTGAAATTGTTGATGGTGAAATGCAGTTGAACCCATTAGGGAATGTGGTGCGATCGCATTGGATGAAATTATCGCACCATCATGCCCATGTAGAACTGGATGCCTGGGTCATTATGCCTAATCACATTCACGGCATCCTGATATTAAACAACCTCGGTAGGGGCGCGGCATTGGGGCAAGATTCAGAACACTCCAACGACGATTCCATGCCCAATGCCACGCCCTCGCGCGATCGGGGATACACAAATTTTGATTGGCTGCCTACCGAACCGGGCGTGGCATTCGGGCAAGAATCACAGTCATCGCCTTCAGATGGTTTGCCGAATGCCGCGCCCCTACCGCCGCGTTTGGGGACGGGAACGGTGGGTGCAATTGTTCTAAATTTCAAATCGGTGACAACCCGATCATTCAATCGCATTAAGCGATCGCCAGGAAGCTCAATATGGCAACGCAACTATTATGAGCACATCATTCGTAGCAAAGAATCATTGTGTCGTATTCGCCAATATGTTTACAACAATCCACTAATGTGGCAACAAGACCAATTGCATCCTGACAATCCATCAAAATGGTAGGGCGATTGATGTCAGAATGGGCGCGATCGCCCTCCAACCCTCACCCTTCACTCTCAGAACTCGGAGTTTTGGCTTCAGAACGCAACATTCCGACCTCAGAAGGCGAAACTTCGAGGTCAGAACACGGAACTTCGGCTTCCAAGCTCGGAACGTTGGCTTCAGAACACAAGGCTTCGACTTCGGAACATAAAATTCCGAGTTCCGAACACGAAGTTTCGACCTTGGAACTCTACCCATTGCACCCCGAAGTGCGATCGCGTAAAGCTGTATCACAACACGCTTGCGAAAAACCGCGTTCTCCAGTACGGTTGTTTCTCAGTACAAAAAAATATCCGCAATTAAAGCGTCACCTGGAAGCTGCGTCAACAGCCCCAGGCGACTAACCCTCAAAACTGCGACAACAGTTCGGAGGGCTAGAGGGCAGTTTATCACTCCACTAGCCACCCTGACTTTGCTATGGCAAAAAAAGCAGCAGGGTGGCTTTGGTTTTGGGTATCGCAACAACGGGATGACGGATGAGGTAAAGGATGAACACGGGCGCATCTATTGGTTGGGGGAGTAGAGTTTAGGGGCTAATGATTGATGCGAAAACAAGAGGTCAAAGCGTTGGTTTACCCAAGCGAGACGCAAATGGAGCAGATGGTTAAACCCATTTTCACTCCACCGCATTCCCACGCCTTTGAAGCGTTGAGTAATCAACCATTTTCAAGCACTCTCCACCATGCCCGAACCAATCGGTAAGCCTTGCTGCTTGAAGTCCGGGTAACGTAAGTGCCGCCGATGGGTGGATAAATAGGAACTGACTTGCGCCAAGACGGTTTTCGCGGCACTTGGGGTCGAGGCATAGCGTTGCAGTGCGGCAAACTCCTTGAGAATACGCTCGACAAAGCCGTGGCGCAACTGATGGCGCAATCGTTCAAACCATTGCTCTGGAGTGCGGTGTTTCAGGGTCTTGCCGTAAGCGAGGGTGACTTGAGCGAGATGTTGGGCGGCATGGTAGAAGTCCAAAATGCCAATGGCGAGAGGGGCAAAGGACTGCTCAAACAACCGCCAAAACCCTCTAGCTCCGTCACTGAGCCAAACCACTTGAGGAGCATGATTGATACCCTGACGATGAGCTTCTAATTCCAGTCGAACTTGGAGCGCTTCGATGTTGCCCAACACGGCGACCAAGCGACGGTGCAGCAGCTGGGTAGCCAGTTTGCCTGAGCGGGTGACTCGTTGCGCTAAACGAGCTACCAGAGCTACCTTCACCTCTTGATAGACAATCTTGCCCTTGGCGTTCCCTAGATAGGGACGAAAGGGGACTGTGACGCCATCGGCTCCAATTAACAACGGGAGTGCCGCAATCTCACCTATTAATGATTCCGGTTCAGGTAGGTTGCCCGTTTGCCAGTCTGTTATTTGCTCGTGCAGGTGCGTTATCCCCTGTCGTCCAAATGATTGCACCCACTGCCACAGAGTTGCATCACTGATACGAATGCCATTGATTTGTTGCAGCAATACCACAGCTAGTTCATACGGCAAAAACACAGCCAACAAACACCCTAAGCGCATCAGTTCCATCGACGTCTGCTGATACGACTCGATTTGCAACTCCTCGTCAAAGGGAATCTGTTGGCTCCCTTCACAGCGCTTCGGGCAACGTCCCACCCGTCGCTTCCACCGCACTACTCCCACTAGGGTGAGCATTTGCCGACGGACATATCCCTTACTGTGCAAGCGTTGCCCGCACTCAGAACACACACCCCAATGCTCCGCAACTTGTGCCCGTCTCTCCAATTCATATTCCACAATCTGACGAGCCAACCACAACCCCATTTGCCATGCGACTAAAACGATACTGGCAAGACTGGTACTTTGGCGTAATTGCTCTCGCATCTGTTGCCACTCCAAGTCAGCAACCGGCGCTTCTTCGTTGAACGTTATCATAGAAGTAGATTTGTTTTGAGAGGTGAGCCGTGCGGTTCACCTTTTTTTCTACTTCCATTCTCACAAATCCCGTTGTACGGTTCCCCCAACCACTAGATGCGCCCTCGGCTTACATTGTGAATGTATTGACTTACATCGTTAATGCATCGGCCTACATTGTTAATGTATCGGCTTACATCGTTAGTGTATCGGGTTACATCGTTAATGTATCGGCCTACATTGCTATAGAGCAGGATTACACTCGTTGCCAAGCTCCAGCTTGGCAATGTGGCGTGGGAAGCTCCTGCTTCCAGTGGCGATTGGGGCGAAGTTTTCATAACCATGCCATCTAAACAAATCTATGAGGCTGGAAGCTGGAGCTTCCCGAATCCGTTACAAAGCTGGAGCTTTGTAACGAGAAACACTTTGTAACGAGAAAACTCGTTATTTGGAGCGATCGCCATAGTTTACATCGCTTCGTTAGCCTCTCAATAAAGGCGGGAACACTGGGCATGTACTTATCAACCTAACTTCATGTCTTTGCAAAACACAACTCGTCGGTTAAGTCCACAAGTGATTAGTCAAGATATCGACTCATTACACGGCCTACAAACCATTGATGAATATGTCACTCTGCGTTCTGAAGCTTCCCAGGCAAACCTTCAGCGCACCTATCAAGCAATGCTGGAACAACAGCAACAGGAAACCGAAAAATTAGCACTGTATCGAGCTGCTGCCGATGCCGCCCGATTAGCAGAATGGGAATTTCATAATGCAGTATTAGCGATGAAAGAAGTTGTGCGCGGACAATATGGATCAGATAGTGACGAAGCACAATCTGTAGGACTCAAAAAGAAATCCGATCGCAAACGACCGACACGAATTAAGAAAGATTCTGCGATCGCCAGCTAATCATTTAGAGTCTACCTCGTTTCCAGTCTCCGCCTGGAAATGCCATTGTAGAGGCTCTGCCTCCTTGCCTCATGAATGGAGGCAGAGCCTCCAGAACCGCATTGCTGGCTAGAAGCCAGCAACGAGAAACTTAGGAATTCTTTGTTGATCAAAATACGGTAGGGGCGCGGCATTCGGCAATTATTCTCTGATTCAATCCACGAGACTTGTGGCCGAATGCCACGCCCTGCTCTCCAACCCTTATGACCCCGGACGATTACGCAACTCATCGCCCATGTAAGCGCGATCGCCCAATATCTCCAACAGGGGGCCATGCGTCTCAAACTTCACCATACTGACCGAACCTGCCAAGGCATTGATGCGATCGCGATAGCGACCTAAATCGATACCCAACAGGTTGCACAGGATAATGCGAATCGTCGCCTTGTGAGAAACTACCAGCACATTGCCGTCAGAACACATCGCTTCAATTTCAGCAATCACCAACGACGCGCGGCTGGCAATCTGCACCGCCGTTTCCCCCCCCGTCGGCGGATTCCAGGCGGGTTCCGTCAGCCAGCGCACATAGTCATCGTTGTAGTGTTCTTTCACATACTCCGGCGTTTGGCCTTCCCATTTGCCATAGCGAATTTCCTTCAGACCATCCCGCAACTGCATCTCCAACCCGACCGCATCACACAATGGTTTAGCCGTCGCGATCGTGCGTTTCATGGGGCTAACAAAAACAGCCTTCCAGGGAATCGTTTTGTAAGCCTCCCCAAACGCCTGAGCCATTTGATGCCCTTCTTCTGTTAGGTCGGGATCAATCTCGCCACAATAGCCTCCCGACTGGCTGTAAATCGTTTCCCCATGACGGATGAAATAAAGTTTGAGACTCATGATGATTTCCTAAATGGTTTGGGTTGATTTGAAGCTCACCTAACCTCTGGTCGCTGCCAAGAACAAACCAGGGATGAATGGCACTGAAATAACAGTTCAGCGATCGCCCAACGTTCCCAATTTCGTAGGATGAGTTAGCGCAGCGTAACGCAGTAGCGTAGGATGGGCAAAGCGAAGCGTGTCCATCAAAGCTCAAATCCTCAATAGATGGGCACGGGTAAAACCCTTTGCCCATCCTACAATTGTTCCATTTGAGACTTGCCGAACCACTACGAAAGCTGATGATCGCTTCTGCTTATTTCAGCGATCGCCTGGGAAATCACCGAGTATTTGTTGTCTACACTTCCGCTAGATGGAACGCGGCACCGAGTCCAGCCCCCATCTCTGCGGGTGTAATCTTGCCGTCTT
>DATNPS010000458.1:0-4323 GCA_036703095.1 Crinalium sp.
ACTGACATTCTGCTGTCGTTTCCGTCAATTTTGCTGGCGATCGCTGTCGTCACTGTGATTGGTCCCAGCCTCACGAGCGTCATGATTGCAGTCGGCGTTGTGCAGATCCCGATTTTCATTCGGTTAACTCGCAGCATGGTACTGACATTGCGCGAACAGGAGTTTGTGCAGACCGTGAGAGCCTTTGGAGCCAAACCCAGCCGCATCATTTTCTTTCACATTCTTCCGGCTAGCCTTGCACCGCTAGTCGTACAGGCCACCCTTTCTATTGGTACGGCAACACTGGAAGCCGCAGGATTAGGATTTCTAGGATTAGGTGCACAGCCCCCCACACCAGAACTGGGAACCATGCTATCGGATGCATTTACGGGTGGATATTCTCTCTCCTCCCCCTGGACAGTCATCTTTCCCGGCATCGTGATTACGCTAATGGTTCTGGCCTTTAACCTGCTGGGCGATGGATTGCGTGATGGACTTGATCCTAGATTTAACCGTTAAGACGTAAGTTCAACGAACATGTCAATCGTGCTCCTCGCCGTGCGAGGAGCACGATTGACCTTATTTCAGCTGCCCGTCGGGTGGCTGAAATGGCGCTATCAAACTCGGGCCAAACCAATCTACAAACCTGGAAGCTTACCACCACAGGAGGGGCAACCTAATAAGAACGAGAGGCGATACACGCAATATGAATTAAATATTTTTATAATCGCTTAATAATTGATAGACTACTGCTGGAATGTGCCAGAGCAGCACAGTGGTTAGAACGACGGTTTTTAAACTTAATTTATGGCAATCGTCAAGATGTTTGAGACGGAGGGTATTGGGGCTGTGTTCCCAACCAGGGATTCCCCCTGCACCCCACCTAACTAACCCTTCGATTGCTGTAGATAACCGTTGATGGTCAAATCAGGTAACTGTATGCCCGAAAATTCTTGGTACGAAAACGATTCTTATAACGAATTAGAGCCAATCAGCTCATTAACATCCGACTTATCAGAACTTGATGATATTAATAGCTATTTTTATCGTGGGTTAGCAGGACGCAGACGGAAAGCGGCAGTCGCCCTGACCGTCATCTGGAGTGGCACGATCGCCCTTCATCTATTCTCCTGGGGATACTGGTTTATTTTGGGATTGACGGCCCTGATAGGTTTGCATTGCTTACGGCTGCTATTAGTACGTCCGCAGCCCACCCCTGTGCCACTCACAGAAACCGATCCAGAAAAGCTGCCATTTGTGTCTCTGCTGGTCGCCGCTAAGAACGAGGAAGCCGTGGTCACGTCTCTCGTTAAAATGCTCTGCAATCTGGATTATCCTGCCAGCCGCTATGAACTTTGGGTGATTGACGACAACAGCAGCGATCGCACGCCCATCTTGCTCGATCGCTTAGCAGACGAATATGCTCAACTGCGGGTCGTTCACCGCGCAGCAGATGCAGGGGGTGGCAAATCTGGCGCACTCAATGAGGTCTGGGCACGGGCGCAGGGTGAAATCATCGCCGTATTTGATGCGGATGCAAAAGTTCCTCAAGATCTGCTGCGACGAGTGCTGCCGCTATTCGATCGGCAGCAGGTTGGAGCAGTGCAGGTGCGTAAGGCCGTGGCTCAAGCAGAACTGGAAGGAAATCCCAACGCATCGAATTTCTGGGTACGCGGTCAGGTCGCAGAAATGGCACTGGATACTTTCTTTCAGGAACAGCGCAATGCGTTGGGCGGTATTGGTGAGTTGCGAGGCAACGGCCAGTTTGTTCGTCGTGCGGCTCTGGAACGCTGCGGCGGCTGGAATGAAGAGACCATTACGGATGATTTGGATCTGACGCTGCGGCTGCACCTCGATCGCTGGGATATTGAATGCCTCACCTTCCCAGCCGTGATTGAAGAAGGCGTAACCCATGCTGTGGGCCTATGGCATCAGCGCAGCCGTTGGGCCGAAGGTGGCTATCAGCGCTATTTGGACTACTGGCGGCTGATCGCTCGCAATCGCCTGGGCACTCGCAAAAGTCTGGATTTGTTTGTGTTCTTGACAACGCAATACATCATGCCAACCGCCGCTGTGCCCGACCTGATGATGGCGATCGCCCGCAACACCTCTCCTATGCTAACGCCAATTACCAGCCTAACTCTGGCGCTATCTTTCCTGGGGATGTTCCTCGGACTCCGCCGCATTCAAATCGGACAGCCAAAGCGCTCTCGCGACAGACAGGGGCGATCGCTACGCTTAACCGCGTTGCTGCAATCCCTCCTGGGCATCGTTTATATGCTGCACTGGATACCCATTATTGTAATGACCACAGCACGGCTGTCGATTCGGCCCAAGCGGCTAAAGTGGGTCAAAACGGTTCACCACGGTACTGATGAAGCCTGGCTGGACGCATCTAATCCGTAAAGCGTAAATTCAACCGCGAAAAAACATGCCCCTCGCGAAACGAGGGGCATGTTTTTTCGCGCTTTCAGCCACCCAACAGGCGATTGAACGCGCGTATCGACTTCACGCTAAAACGGCACGTCGTCATCATCGTCATCGGCGTCTGTCGAATCTAGCGCGGCTGCCGCCTGAAGGACTGGAGACGCTTCTATTCCTGGAAGCAACTCCATGTCGCTGTCTAAATTGACGATTTGCCCATTAAACATTTGCGCAAAGCTCTTGGCCGCTCGTCTGACCTCATCTTCCTCCTGCCAGACCATTGGAGAAGGCGAAAGTGGTTCTCCTGCATCCACAGACGGTTGCTGTGATGATATGGCAGGCTGAATTCCGGCCCCATTTTGAGCAGTAGGGATAGGCGGTGCGCTGGAGTAGGTAGACGGCTGTTCTTTAGTGGGTGGAGCAGGGGCTTGGCCGTTGGTGCGGGGTGTTGGGTGTTGGGTATGGGGTGTAGGGTGCTGGGTATGGGGGGTGTGATGCGGGGCGGGAGGTGGCTCCTGACTCCTGACTCCTGACTCCTGACTCCTGACTCCTGTAGGTGCTTGTGGGGTAGGGGGTGCATCAGTGGGCGTGGGCACTTCCAGACTGACCCGGACGGGATGGTTGTAATACTGCTGAAATGCAGCCTCAATATTAGGCACGCGGTCTTTCGCCATCTTGAAGAGGGGCTGCGAATTGACGCCAATGCGAGCTTCTTGGCCATTAATGGCAATCAAATAGCACTGTTGACGCAGCATGATTTGGGTTGAAAAGGGCTGCATTAACGCCAGCACCTCCTGCCAAATCTGCTGAATGTTTCCTTGAGCAGTCGAACTATTTGCCGCCGATGAAGCCGCGATCGCCTCTACTCGCTCTGGTTCCGGTGGCGGTTCCTGGGGCGGAGTGGCAGGTGAAACGGGCGGACGATCTGGCGAATGACTAGCTGTAATCGGTTCCGATACAGGAGGCGATGGTGGGGGAGCAGGGACAGGAGGGGCAGACGATCGCCCATTTGTAGAAGTCGGAGCCACCTTAGGAGGTGCCGGAGTGGGCGGTGGCGTCACGGGAGTCCGCTGGACTGTCCCCAGTGGAGCAGATTGAACGACGGAGGGTTGGGCACTGACAGCGGAAGGCAACAATCCCATCAGCGTGACTTCCAGCCAGAGACGCGGCTGGCTGGTGCTTCTCACCTGGACTTCACTCGTTTTCAGATGCTTTTGACCCGCCAAAATCCAGCCGAGGTCTGCCGTGCTGGTAAACTGGCACATTTCAGCCCAGGTGGGAGGCGTCACGGCCACCAGATCGTTGCGGGTGGGAGCGGTTTTAGCAATCAACAAATCGCGATAGAAACTGGCGAGATTTTGCAGCACAATCAACGGTTCTCGCCCCCGATCCATAAGATGACGGGTGGTTTCTAAAACAAGAGCCGGATCATCCTGGGCGATCGCCTGCACCAGTTGCAGCAAATCCCGTTCTGGAACGGCACCGACCAGATCCCACACGCGCTCAACAGTAATCTGGCCTTGCAGCAGGCTCAACTGATCTAGCAAGCTTTCAGCATCGCGGAGTCCGCCCTGCGAAATCTGCGCGACGAGCTGAACGGCATCGCTGGTGATTTCAATAGCTTCCTTAGAGGCGATCGTCCCCAGATGGGCCACCATTTCGTCTAGTGGAATGCGGCGAAAGTCAAACCGCTGGCAGCGCGAAATAATGGTTGGCAACACCCGCTGTGGATCGGTCGTCGCCAGCACAAAAACAACTCGATCGGGCGGTTCCTCCAGTGTTTTGAGCAGGGCATTAAACGCTGCCGTACTCAGCATGTGAACTTCGTCCACGATGTAAACCTTGTAGCGACACTGCACCGGGGCAAATTGCGCCCGCTCAATTAATTCACGAATGTTATCGACCCCGGTGTTGCTGGCC
>DATNPS010000465.1:0-19034 GCA_036703095.1 Crinalium sp.
TCAATGTCGCTAGAGAATAACCTGAAAGCTCCAATTGGCAAGCATTTGAGAAATCAAGGCTTCACGACAGCTATTTTGCATCAATGCTTGTGGAGCAAGGGTTTCAGCTTTTCCTCTGGCTAGTGTGACAGAAGAGCGTTAAGGAACGCAAATTTAATGAAACCCAAAACTTAATTATTGAAAGCGCGCCTGAGCCGCGCTTTCAATAATTAAAAATCCGGTTTTAATTAACGTGAATTCGACGATCGGGCTTTTGAGAGAGTGGCGCGACGCGCCACTCTCTCAAAAGCCCGGTTTTGCGTTCGCGTCGCGCACGCAAAACCGGGCTATCGAATTCACGTTTAATTAATCCATGATCCTAACTACGATGAGGTACCGGAGTCTGAGTTGCTTTCAACAGATACGGAGGCCGTTACTTCGGCTAAAGATGGATTCACCCCGACGGGTTCTAGCTTGGTCGAGAGAGAAGACACCCATTGACCAATTTCTTCACGTCGAATGACTAGAACGACACTTATCAACGTCAGAACAACGCCTATCCATTGCAGCGAGGACAGTGTTTCTGCCAGAAAGAAGTAGCTAAATAGCATCGCAAATACAGGCGTCAGGAAAATCAAAGCACTGACACTGGTGAGATTTCCAATCGAGGCCAGATAGAAAAAGATGCCATAGGTCAGAGCCGTACCAAACAGCGTCGCATAGCCCAAGGCCGTCCAACCGGGGGCATCCAGATGTACCCACTGATCCGCTTCCCACAGCCCAGACAGGCAGAAGAGAGGAATGCCACCCAGCAGCATGTGCCAACCCGTTGCGACTATCGCGTCGGCATGTTGACGCACATAGCGAATAATAATGGTGCCCAGTGACATCGAAAGAGCCGCTAGCAGCATCAGCAATTCGCCACTGTGCAGCAAACTATCCCAACTAAAAGGAGCGTTGCTGGCTAAAAAACTAAAATCGCCTCGTAACGCCCCCCAAATCCAGGCATCGGGCAACCCACAAAGGCTAATGCCAGCCACCCCGATCGCCAACCCTAACCATCCCCACAACCCAATCAACTCACCAAATAACAACCGCGACAGCACCGCCACCACCAGCGGCTGAGCGTCAATTAACACCGCTCCCAATCCTGCCCCTGTGCTGACTAAGCCCTCTGTCAAAAATCCCTGGAACATGGCTCCATCAATCAGGGAAAATACAGCAATCCAGAGCCACGCTTTCCAGGTTTTCGGTTGAGGCAGTTTCAAAAATAGGGCTAGGCTGAGAATGATGAGTCCAGCAGGCACCAGCCGAAATCCAGCCAAGAATAGCGGTGTGGTATTGGGAATGACAGCCTTCATGGCCACCATTGAAGTGCCCAGAAAAAAGAAGGGAGCAATCAGAAATAGGGGTGACTTCGAAAAATCTTTTGTTTGGGGGCTTGGCTGCATCATTTAGGTAGACCACACTAGAAATTCTTTCTGCCTAAACGGGTACTGTAGCCAAACTAGAAAAATCGGTCGTAGCTAGGAATACAAAGTTTTGAATGCAAACCTGATTTCTATAAGTATGGCTGTAGCCACTGATATTGGGACGGGGTGCAGGGGTGGAACTCCTGAAGGCGAAGCCCACACACCTCCTTGTTTTTTCAATGTCCTATGGATAGGACGACAGCTATTAAGAATCATGGATAAATTAAAACCAAATTTTTAACTTTGGAACGTGCGGTAGATCTACACATTCCAAAATTAAGTTTTGGGGTTTATTAAATCCACGATCTAAGTGAAAAAACAAAGGAGCGATCGCGCAACAGTGCTGCGGCAAGTCGGCGGCAATGAAGGCTATGTTTGGAGCTATATCAAAGTATCAGCGAGGATTTTTCATGTCCGCTTCAGCACGATCAGTAGCCATTCGAGGCTCATTTCTGGATTTTGTCGATGATCCTTTTTATGTAGCCGAGAATGAGAGCACCAGATATATCCCGGATGGCTTGCTGCTCGTTGAAGAGGGTGTGGTAAAAGCCTTTGGCGATTACGAAACGCTGCACGCGCAATACAGCGACGTAGAAGTCATCTCGTATCCCGGAAAGTTAATTGTGCCAGGATTCATCGACCTGCACGTTCATTACCCTCAAACGGAGATGATCGCAGCGTATGGTGCTCAACTGCTGGAATGGCTGCACCAATACACCTTCCCGACAGAGGCTAAGTTTCAAGATGCAGAATACGCTCGCAAAATCGCTTCATTTTTCTTAGACGAGCTACTACGCAACGGCACGACAACCGCTTTAGTGTTGACGACCATCTTTCCGCAATCGGTAGAGGTGCTGTTTGAAGAAGCACAACTCCGCAACATGCGCCTGATTGCCGGACAGGTGTTGATGAGCCGCAATGCGCCAGACTTCCTCTTAAATGACGCCAAGGTAGCCTACGCCCAAACTCGTGAGCAAATCCAGCGATGGCATGGAGAAGATCGACTGCTATACGCCATTACGCCCCGATTTGCGATTACCTCAACTGAAGAGGAACTATCCCTGGCCGGACAGTTAAAAGTCGATTTTCCCGACGTGTATGTGCACACCCATCTTTCCGAGAATGTGAAGGAGGTTGAGTTCACGGCTGAGTTGTTCCCAACCAGCAAAGACTATCTGCATGTTTACGAACAATTTGGACTGGTGGGCGATCGCTCCGTCTTTGCTCACTGCGTTCAATTAGATGACTCCGCCTTTGAGCGATTATCCCAGTCAGGAGCAGCGATCGCCCTCTGTCCTACCTCCAACCTGTTTCTCGGCAGCGGATTGTTCAAACTCGACAAAGCAAAATCAACGGATTTCCCGGTCAAAATTGGCCTTGCCACCGACGTGGGGGCAGGCACCAGCTTTTCGCTGCTCAAAACGATGAGCGATGCCTATAAAGTGACTCAGCTTCAGGGACAGAGCTTATCCGCCTTTAAAGCATTCTATTTAGCAACGCTCGGAGCCGCTAAAGCCCTTTCCCTAGACGATAAGCTGGGCAACTTCGAGATTGGCAAAGAAGCAGATTTTATCGTGCTTGATTTACAAGCCACACCGCTCATGGCATTGCGAAATCCAACTACCAACCTCAAGACGTTGGAAGACCTGGCCGAAAGCCTATTTGGCTTGATGATTTTAGGGGATGACCGGGCAGTGGCAGCGACCTATATCAGTGGATTGCTGGCGTATCTCCAATCTCCTTCACCATCCTGAGGAAGGACAGAATCCATCATGGTTTTGTTAACAGCCAAAGGCTACAGCATCGCATTGCGATCGCTCACCCCCAGAAATTGCCTTTTAGGAACGATAGCCCTCATTCTGGTCAGTTTACTGATATCGGTTGCCTGTCCTGCCTATGCAGTTGATTTATCTGGGATTACGGTGGGTGAGACCATTCGAGTCACAACCACGCAAGATTCAGGCCCAGGTTCACTGCGAGCGGCGATCGAATTAGCGAATCAAAATCCAGATGCCAACCGAATTGATCTCAGTGGCGTGAGTGGAGCGATCGCCCTCGACTCACCGCTCCCTTCGATTCGCAGCGATCTATCTATTATTGGAGACGGCAACGATATCATCAGTGGCCAGGATGCTGTTCGAGTGCTATCGATTGAGCAGGGCACCGTAACTTTAGAGAATTTCACGATCGCTCACGGACTGGCTCAAGGCGAGCATAGCCACCAGGGAAGCGGAGGATCTGCCGGGATGGGCGGAGGGCTGCTGATTCAGGACGGCACCGTCACGATTCGAGGCGTCACGTTCACAGCCAATCGAGCGATCGGAGGCAGCGGAGGACACACTGCAAGCCATATCATCACCACGAACAACCAGGTCGAGGTCAATCGAGGCGCGATCGCTGCTTTCAGCGGCATTAGCAGTGACGAGCTAAAGCAAGAGGATATCCGAATAGAAACCAGTGGAGGCCGATTGAAGGCCAACCGGGGAGCGGTCGCCGGAGTCAACGGCATCGGCATCAACGGCATTGGCAGTATCGCCTTCGGAGGTGGGGGCGGATTTGGTGGATTTGGCAACGCGGGGAACGGTGGAAACGGCGGAAATGCCGGAGCCAGCGGCGGTAACGGTGGAAATGGGGGCAACGGCGGCAACGGTGGAATCGGGATTTTCGGCGGATTTGGTAGTGATGCGTCAATCAGCTTCAGCCCCATGGGAGCGATCGCCTTTGGGGGCGGCGGTGGATTTGGCGGGTTTGGCAATGCTGGCAATGGTGGCAACGGCGGAAATAGCCAGCGGACATCCCCATCCACACTTGCAGCGATTTGTCAGGACGCAGGTAACGGTGGCAACGGCGGCAATGGCGGACAGGGTGGATTTGGCGGCGGTGGCGGACAGGGTGGTTTAGGCGGCAATGGTGGCAATGTAGGAGCCAGCGGCCAGTTGGGATTGCCCGGATCAGGCGGGTTTGCCGGAGGTACAGGCCAACCGGGATACAGCGGAGCAGGTGGCGGGTTAGGAGGCGCGATCTTCCTGCGTGCTGGAAAACTATGGCTGGAAAATGTCACGTTTACCCAAAATGAGGCGATCGCCGGAGCAGGGGCTAACTCCGCTCAAGGCAAAGGTGGAGCCATCTTCGCCGTTACAGAAGACTTAAAAGAGCAAGCCGGAATTGCCGAATCGCCCCAGGTGATCTCGTTGGGAGGACTCGTCTTTCGCGAGAACTCGGCCTCTCATGGGGGCGATCGCCCTACAGATAACGTAGATGTGTATGGGCAAGTAGAGACAGGCCACAAAAAGTATTAAAGTATATGAAGAAACTGAAAGGAAATGGCTGAATGCGAGTTGCGATCGTTGGTGCAGGCTTGGCAGGGTTAGCGACTGCAATTGACTTAGCGGACGCTGGACATGATGTTGAGATTTATGAATCTCGTCCCTTTGTCGGCGGTAAGGTTGGCAGTTGGGTTGATCCCGACGGCAATCATATTGAGATGGGGCTGCACGTCTTTTTCTTCAACTATGCCAACCTGTTTGAACTGATGCAGAAGGTGGGAGTTCGCGACAAACTGCTGCCCAAGCAGCATTCCCACATCTTCATCAACCGGGGCGGTACGGTGGGGATGCTTGACTTTCGCTTTCCCATCGGCGCACCGTTCAACGGTCTCAAAGCCTTCTTTACTACCGCCCAACTTTCGTTGCAGGACAAGCTCCAAAATGCGATCGCCCTCGGCACCAGTCCCTTAGTTCTAGGCTTGCTGAACTACGAAGCGGCCATGAAAATCATTCGATCGCTCGATCGAATCAGTTTTGCCGATTGGTTCCGTAAGCATGGTGGTTCAGAAGGCAGCCTTAAGCGCATGTGGAACCCGATCGCCTACGCACTGGGGTTCATCGATACCGAAAACATTTCGGCCCGCTGTATGCTCACCATCTTTCAGATGTTTGCGGCCAAGACGGAAGCGTCCAAGCTCAACATGCTGGAAGGCTCCCCCCATGAGTATTTGCACAACCCCATCCTGAACTACCTGGAAGCGCGAGGCACCAAAATTCACACGCGTCGGGGCATCCGCAAAATTTTGTTTGAAGGCGACGGTGAACAGACAAAGGTTACAGGTCTGGTCGTCGCCAACGGTGATGCGGAAGAAACCGTAACGGCAGATGTCTATGTCTGCGCCTGTGATGTACCGGGAATTCAGCGTTTGCTGCCGTCAGAATGGCGACAGTGGAGCGAATTTGACAACATCTATAAGCTAGATACCGTTCCCGTCGCCACTGTCCAGCTTCGGTTTGATGGCTGGGTGACAGAACTGGAAGATGCCGAAGCACGCACGCAGCTTAAGCACGCGGCTGGATTGGATAACCTGCTCTATACCGCCGATGCCGATTTCTCCTGTTTTGCCGATTTGGCGCTCACCAGTCCGGCGGATTACTACCGAGAAGGGCAGGGATCATTGCTGCAACTGGTTTTAACGCCCGGTGATCCGTTTATCAAACAAAGCAACGAGGCGATCGCCCAGCATGTCCTCAAACAGGTTCACGATCTCTTCCCATCGTCCAGAGAACTCAACATGACCTGGTACAGCGTTGTGAAGCTCGCCCAGTCTCTCTATCGCGAAGCTCCCGGCATGGACCCCTACCGCCCCGATCAGAAAACACCGATCGCAAACTTTTTCCTGGCAGGTAGCTATACGCAACAAGACTATATCGATAGCATGGAAGGAGCGACCATCTCTGGCCGACGAGCCGCTAAAGCCATTTTGTCTGCGATCGGCAGCAAAGGTTAGTCGTCATTTTATTAGTCGTCATTTAATCCGTACAACCATCCACCTCTCCCTATTCCCATGTCAGATTGGCTAGAACACAGTGTGCAAGTTGAAGTCGAGAAACCAATTGATGTGGTTTGGGGCCTCTGGTCTGATCTCGAACAAATGCCCCGTTGGATGAAGTGGATCGACTCCGTTAAAGTCCTGGACGATAACCCCGAACTGTCTCGCTGGAAATTAGCAACGGGCGGATTGGAATTTAGCTGGCTATCTCGCATCCTGAAGCTGGTGCCGAACCAAATCATTCAGTGGGAATCGGTGGATGGTCTGCCCAATCGAGGCGCGATTCGGTTTTACGACCGGGGCGATCGCAGTATTGTCAAACTCACCGTTTCCTATGCGATCCCCGGCTGGCTCGGCAGGCTGATGGATAACCTATTTCTGGGGCGAGTCGTTGAATCTACGATTCAAGCCGACCTAGAGCGCTTCCGAGAATATGCGTTAAAGGTAGAATCAAGCCCTCAACAATCCAATTAAGTTGAGCGACAAGCCCCGTGCTCTCTTGATCCCCACTTTCTGGCTCCCGCCATACATCGTCTCGAAAAGTTTCTCTATCGAAAAATAAATATTTATATTGTTTTTCGAGTGTCTTAACGGTATGTTGATGAAAATTCATACTGCTTGACACTCGGAGGGCTTTCCTGGTGCACTTTCATTAGAAAGAATTTAGAATCCTTGCTTATAATCTGTACAGGAATCTTCTTATTCCTAGACATACCGACTCATCTACCAAGAAAAACCCGTAGTTAAACACTATTTAATGATGCCTCGTATACTCGTCATCGACGATGACCCCGCAATTTCAGAGTTAGTCGCCGTTAATTTGGAAATGGCTGGGTATGATGTCAGTCAAGCTGCCGATGGAATCAAAGGTCAGGCGTTGGCGCTGCAATTGCTGCCAGACTTGATCATGCTAGACCTGATGCTACCCAAAGTAGACGGATTCACCGTCTGTCAACGGTTGCGCCGAGACGATCGCACCGCTGATATTCCAGTACTCATGCTGACCGCTTTAGGGCAAACACAGGATAAAGTAGAAGGCTTTAATGCAGGAGCAGACGATTACCTGACAAAGCCGTTTGAAGTAGAAGAAATGCTGGCCAGGGTGCGCGCGTTGCTGCGCCGTACAGACCGCATCCCTCAAGCCGCTAAACACAGTGAAATTCTCAACTACGGGCCACTTACACTTGTTCCAGAACGGTTAGAGGCAATCTGGTTTGACCAAACGGTTAAATTAACGCATCTAGAGTTTGAGCTATTGCACTGCCTGCTACAGCGGCATGGACAGACCGTATCACCGAGTGAAATCTTGAAGGAAGTTTGGGGCTACGATCCAGACGACGATATTGAAACGATTCGAGTTCACGTTCGACATCTAAGAACCAAGCTGGAACCCGATCCACGTCATCCGCGCTATATCAAAACGGTATACGGTGCAGGCTATTGTTTGGAACTGCCTGCCGTCAAGCAAACCGATGAAGATGCCGAATCTTCTACAGTCGCTTAACCGTTAATCTCATCACCATCAACATCATTAAATGCGCCATTCCCATGATGCACATCGATGGGAGTAACCGTATTTGTATAGCCGTAGCCACTGGTATTAGGAGACGGGGTGAAACCCCTGACTGGAGGCTTCGCCCTCAGACACTCTTTGGGTTTCAATGTTCTAATGGATGCTACAGCTATAACACCGCCGAGACAACGGTATTACGGTAATCAGGATAAGGGGGATAACAGCCAAGCTGTTATCCCCCTATCAGGTTTCTGGGTTGATGGTCTAGTCTGGGTTAATGGTCTAGGCTGATGTCTGCAATCCACCGCTATGACACTTACGCTACTGACGGCGGTATTGCAGAAAGACTGAAAAGATTAGCAATAAGATGAAATATCTTCACCGCACTTATCGGCGAGATAGCACAAAGCGCGAAACCGTAAACCGACGACTTCCTCATACAGAGGGTTTAGCTTACACATGGGAGGAATGTGTAAAACCGTTCGGCCAAATAGTGTAACGTCGCGCTCAAATGGACATTGTGCGGGAATTGATTTGCAGATGACGTGAGCGAGTCGGCTATCTTGAACATCCAGTTGGTCTAACCAACGTCGGACTGGACGCAAGATATCGAAAGAGGTCTGGGTTGGAGCCTGAATTGGGGTCGCGTGGGAAGGCGTAGGATTGGAAATAACGTCTGAGTGATCGAGCCAAAACCAGCTAACAACAGTAGAGGAATGGGTGGCTTTGTCCTGGGTACGATTGGATGCTGTCATCGTGAAGACCTCAAGGGTTGTGAGGGTTGCGTCCCTAATGAGTTGCTACAGCAGCTCAGAAGACTTTATCGGATAGTTGGTATTGATTTCATCTCAGGTTTGGAATCAGTTTGTGATTCCTTTATCAGCGGAGTGGCGATCGCACTCAAAACGTTCGTTTCATCCACTTCGGCCTAGTTATGTAGGAGAGGCATTGTTTAGGTGCTTTCCTACATAACAGCCTTATAGTGCCTCCAATCCGGATGGTTTTGGTGAGTGATACCACCAAACTTTTAGAGGACAGGGCTTTTCGTCTCCGGGAGTTTACGGTATGGCCACGCTGGAAATCGAGGATCAGAGATCCAGCTTGGGAAATAAAAAAGGCTTGGCTCTTGAGTTTCAGCAATATAGACCTCTGGCTGAATTGAGAGTGCCACTCACGCCAATTCAGCCACAGCACAAAGAAACCTCCTGCGGAACAGAAGGTTTCTTTGCTGTTTTAGTAATGTATAGCTGTCGCCACCAGTACTGTTGCGCTGATGCGATCGCCTTAAGAGGCTACTTTTTCAACAGTACGCTGACGTTTGGCGGTTTGTACGGGAATCGCTTCCGGTGGAGTTTGCATCAGGAACACTAACATTGGATTGCTTTGCAGTTCTCGACGCAGTAGCCGCCGTAATTCAGCCTCAATGCTGGCCTGGAGTTTCGTCCAGTCTATCTGCACCTCACCATCACCAAAGTTATGCGTAAACTCACTCCAGCGATCGCCCACCATAAGGTTCAAAGTTTGCGCCACAGCTTGCTCTAAGCGCGGTTTCTCAACCGAGGTTGCAACACCCCGCAAATGCAGTTCAGGTTTGGCTAATAGCTTGCCATCTGCCCCCACGGCTGCTGCAATGGTGACGACTCCATCCTCAGCCATCTGCTGACGCTCCTTAAGAACGCGATCGTTCACAACCCCATTCCGAGAAGCATCGACCAGTTCAATACCGGACGGTACTTTTCCGGCAATTCGGATGCTCTCTTGCGATAGCTCGACCACATCGCCGTTGTTGATAATCACCATATTCTCGGCAGGAATGCCCATACTCTGAGCCGTTTCAGAATGCTTAACCAGCATCCGGTGTTCGCCATGCACGGGCAGGAAGAATTTGGGGCGGGTCAGCGCAATCATCAGCTTTTGGTCTTCTTGCGCACCGTGGCCGGAAACGTGAATTCCCTTATCTCGACCATAAACGACCTTAGCTCCCTGCATCATTAGCTTGTCAATTGTATTGACAACCGCAATCGTGTTACCGGGAATTGGGTTCGCTGAAAAGATCACCGTGTCACCCTGCCGAACCTTGAACTGCTTGTGTTCCTGGTTGGCGATGCGAGTCATGGCCGCCATCGGTTCGCCCTGTGATCCAGTTGTCAGGATCAGCACACCATTGTCAGGCAATTTGTTGGCCATGTTGAGCGGCACAAACAAATCATCCTCACACTTGATATAGCCAAGGTTACGTGCGTGTGCGATGACATTCAACATGGAACGTCCCAGAACAGAGACCACACGATGATGTTTCCTGGCCAGTTCCAGAATCATATTGATCCGGTGAACGGACGAGGCAAATGTGGTAACAAACAGCCGCCCAGCCGCCTGACTAAAGGCGCGATCGAGGTTAGGAAACACCGAACGTTCAGACGGGGTAGAACCGGGAATTTCCGAGTTTGTGGAGTCGCTAATCAGACATAAAACGCCTTTCTCACCATGCTCTGCTAAGCGCTGGAAGTCAAAAAACTCACCATCTACAGGCGTATGGTCGATTTTGAAGTCACCCGTGTGGATCACAACGCCAACAGGCGTGTGAATCGCAACGGTAAAGCTATCCGCGATGGAATGAGTATTGCGAATATATTCCACCAGGAAATATTTACCAATACGTACCATGTCTCGTGGACGCACGGTGCGCAACTCAGTGCGATCGGCCACTCCGGCTTCTTCTAGCTTGCCTTCTAACAGCGCCATAGCTAGCCGGGGGCCATACATGACAGGAATGTCAAACTGCTTGAGGTGAAAAGGAATTCCGCCAATATGGTCTTCGTGACCATGAGTGACAATCATGCCTTTAATTTTGTGGCGATTGTCCCTCAAATAAGTAGTGTCGGGTAGGACGATATTAACCCCATGCATTCCGTCAGTAGGAAACGCTAAACCTGCGTCCAACAGGATAATTTCGTCGTTATATTCAAACACGCAGGTATTTTTGCCAATTTCGTGTAGTCCACCCAGCGGAATGATTTTAAGAGTAGGTGTTGATCCGTTTTGATTCATGTATGTCCTTAAACGTTGATAGTCAGAAACGTAGTCTGCAAAAGACTAAATAAAGAGAAATGAAATAGACGCTAATTTTGGTGGCAAAACTGTCCATCAAATTAGCTAAAGAGCCAGGGGTCAATCATGTCCTGGATACAGGTGTATTCAGTTGTTTGGAAACTTGTTAGAGGGCATCTGAGCGATCGCCATCAAGCAGGCAGCAGGTTTAACTCATCCAAAACAGTTTTGAGCAACTGCGTTACCTCGGAGGATGCATCGGTGAGAGGTAACCGAGTAGAGCCAACCTTCCAGCCTTGAAGATTGAGAGCAGCTTTAACTGGAATAGGATTCGTCGTAACAAATAGTGCTTTAAACAAGTGCAGTAGCTGGATGTGAATTTGCGTAGCGGTTGTAGTCTGCCCCTTTTCGAACGCTTGAATCATTTGCTGAAGCTGATCGCCGACCAGATGGCTGGCAACACTAACAACCCCCTGACCACCAACAGCCAGCAGCGGTAGCGTGAGAGAATCATCACCCGAATAAATCTTGAACTCTGGCGGAGTTAGCCGCCGAATCTGACTGACCTGATCGAGACTGCCACTTGCTTCTTTAACTGCAACAATATTTGGAACCTCGGCCAGACGAGCAATGGTCTCAGGAGAAAGATTTTGCCCAGTTCGCCCAGGGATGTTGTAAAGCATCATCGGCAAATCAGGACTGGCTTCGGCGATCGCCCGAAAGTGTTGATAAAGGCCCTCTTGGGGTGGCTTGTTGTAATAGGGGACAACCTGTAACGATCCATCTAACCCTAGTTTATCTGCTTTTTGGGTTGCTGCGATCGCTTCAGAGGTAGAATTTGACCCTGTCCCTGCAATGATCTTAGCTTTCCCAGCAACAGCCTGCTGAATCACTTGAAAAAGCTGATATTCTTCGTCCCAGCTTAATGTTGGCGATTCTCCAGTTGTACCACAGATCACCAGGCCATCGGTACCGTGGCTCACCAGATGGATTGCTAGCGCTTCCGCCACTTCATAATTCACATGGCCGTCATCTGTAAACGGCGTAATCATCGCGGTTATAACCCGTCCAAACTCAGTCACACGCTGCTCACTCCTCAGTTAATGACGCAGGGATAATGGGGCGATCGGTAAATCTTGAAAATATTGAGAGATAAAACGTCAGGTAACAAGGCATTCGAGGCATTTAAGCGCGCCCAGAATGCCTTCCGCTGATACGCTATACGCTGCTGCCAACAGGTTTAGCCACATTGGCGGGTCGCAGCAGGTCTTGAGCTACCAATAATTCAGCGATTTGAATCGCGTTGAGGGCTGCACCTTTACGGATCTGGTCACCACTGAGCCAGAGTTCCAACCCGCAAGGATGCGAGATATCCTGGCGGATACGCCCAACCAAAACTTCATCTTTGCCAGACGCATCCATTGGCATCGGGAAGTAGTTTGCCTTCCAATCTTCTACCAGCTTAATGCCAGGAGCCTGGCTCAGCACGGAGCGAGCCTGATCAACACTGAAGGGAGCGGCAAATTCCAGATTAACCGCTTCAGAATGGGCACGCAGTACGGGAACCCGAACACAGGTTGCCGTCACTCGAATATCGGGAGCGCTGAAGATTTTGCGAGTTTCATTCACCATCTTCATCTCTTCCTCACAGTAGCCCTGTTCGTTCATCGGCGTATTGTGCGGGAAAAGGTTAAACGCCAGAGGATAGGGGAAGCTCTCTGTCGTTGGCGTTTGCCCATTGAGAATCGCGAGGGCTTGAGCTTTGACTTCTTCCATCGCTCGTGCTCCGGCACCGCTCGCCGATTGATAGGTCGCCACCACGACACGTTGAATCGGCTGCACCTTGTGGAGAGGGTAGATAGCAACCACCATTAAGATAGTGCTGCAATTGGGATTAGCGATGATGCCCTGGTGAGCCGCAGCGGCTTCTGGATTCACCTCTGGCACGACGAGAGGCACGTCTGGATTCATTCGAAAAGCGCTGGAGTTGTCAATGACAACGGCTCCAGCTTCTACGGCTTTGGGTGCCCAAAGTTTAGAAACCGATCCACCCGCAGACGCCAGGACTAAATCAATGTTTTGAAAGGAGCGATCGCTTACCGCTTCAACCGTTAACGTTTCGCCCTGAAATGAGACGGTTTGCCCCGCCGAACGGGGTGACGACAATAGCTTTAGTTCAGCAACCGGGAATTGACGCTCGGCTAGCAGATCCAACAATTCTGTACCGACGGCTCCAGTCGCACCCAAAATAGCAACTCGATAATTTTGAGGCAAGCTTAAATTCCTCCAATGCGATCGTTAATGAGTTTCAGTAAAAGCAATAATAAAGGTTTGATAAAGTTAAGAATCTATGATTTTACGAGTGGCTAACTCAACAAGATGTTGTGACACGGTTTCATTTACATAGTTCCTCATCCGACGAGCAAGCCATCATGAGAGGAAAATATTTTTCTTGATTTTATGGATTATCTCTATAGCATTACTTTATAACGAGCGCATCCAGAGTAATCATGACTAACGCCAGAAGCCGGATGAGCAGGGAATAAAACAAAAAATGATGATATTCATCATAACGGGCTTTGTTATGAGACTAACACGAAGATAGCCATTCTCAACCGGAAACGGCAATCGCAGCAGCAATTCTCAGTATGTATATCAGTGGTAGGGCAAGTTCGTCGTAAACGAACTTGCCCTACCACTGATGTAATCATGTTCGTTAGGACATCGAAAACCAAGAGGGGTATGGGGGCTTTGCCCCTAGCCAGGGGTTCCGACCCTGCACCCGTCCTAACCCGCATGAATACAGCCATACCACTGATTACAGGTTTGGCGTGCCCGACGGGCACGCCAAACCTGTAATCAGTTTCAAAATGAGAAGTGCTGGATCGCAACAGCACTTCTCATAATGCAAGCTAGGTCAGCGTAATGTGGTTTTTACTTCCCTGACGGAGGCATGCAACCCACAACCAAGTCAAAAATAGCGATCGCCGCCATTTTTGATGAGAATTGCTGAGATTCTTGCTGATATAAAGTCGATTGAATCAGGATCAGTTACTATAGCTAATTGCGGCAATGCTGAAATTTGCCCTCTAGCCGTTTGACTGAGCCACGAGAAAACCGATGAAAGTAATCCAGGAAAAGCTTCCCGCTAGCCAGATTGGTCTGGAAATTGAAATTACTCCCGAAATGTCCAAGCAGGCTTACGAGAAGACCCTGCAAGAGTTTACGCGCTCTGCCAACATTCCTGGCTTTCGTAAAGGAAAGGTGCCGCGTCAGGTATTGATTCAGCGCTTTGGCACGACCCGCATCAAAGCAGCGGTTGTTGAGGATTTGATTGAAAATAGCCTTAAAAAAGCAGTTGAGCAGGAAAAAATTGAGGCGATCGGCAGCTTTGAGCTGAAATCGTCCTTCGAGCAGCTAGTGAGCCAGTTTGAACCTGGTTCTCCCCTCACCTTTTCGGCAGCCGTAGACGTTCCGCCCGAAGTGAAATTGAACGAATACAAGGGGCTAACCGTTCAGGCCGAAGAAGTCAAATATGATCCCGCCAAAGTAGATGAGGTCTTAGAAAACTACCGCAGCCGCAGTGCGACTCTGGTTCCTATTGAAGGCCGTCCTGCTCAAAAGGGCGATACCGCAGTCGTTGATTTCGCCGGTCGATTGGCTAAGAGTGCCGATGCAGCCGAGGATGCGGAACCTGAAGAAATTCCGGGTGGCAGTGCAACTGACTTTGAAATTGAGCTTCTCGAAGGCCGCTTTATCGAGGGCTTTATCGACGGCATTATCGGCATGTCGGCTGGCGAGACCAAAGATGTGACAGCAACCTTCCCAGAAGGCTATCCGCAGGAAAATCTGTCCGGTAGGGATGCCGTATTTACAGTCACCCTGAAGGAACTGAAAGAGAAAGAACTGCCAGAACTAGACGACGACTTTGCTCAAGACGTGAGCGAATTTGAAACCCTGGCTGAACTGCGCGAGTCGCTCGAAAAACGCTTCCAGGAAGAGGCTGAAGAAAAAACAAAGGCTAACAAACAGGAAGCCCTCCTGAATGAATTGGTCAAACACCTGGACGTCGATCTGCCTGCCACCCTGGTGAAACAGGAAGTCGATTACCTGCTGACCCAAACAGCTATGCGCTTGAGCAATCAGGGCATTGACGTGCGGCAAATGTTTACCCCTGAACTGGTGCAGAACCTGAGGGAGCGATCGCGCCCTGAAGCCGTAACCAGGCTACAACGCACGCTTGTGCTGGGTGAAATTGCCAAGAAAGAATCGCTCCAGGTGTCCCAACCGGAGGTCAATGCTAAAGTTCAAGAAGTTAGAGCTAGCCTTCCTGAAGAGCAGCAGTACGACCCGGAGCGTCTGCGCCAGATCGTTGAAGAAGATCTAATTCGCGACAAGATCTTTGGCTGGTTGGAAGAAAACTCTACGATTGAGCTGGTTCCCGAAGGTTCGCTGACCCCGGCAGAACCGGAGGTTGAAGTATCCACCGCCGCAGATGTTGAAGCACCTGAAGCCGCTACCGAAGCTGCGACCATAGACGTCACCCCAACGCCAGAGGTAGACCCCTCAGACGCCGAATTGGCAGACGCTGATGCGACCTCTGCTGAAAAGGCATCTGCGGAAACCTCCAAAAAAACGTCTAAATCCACCAAAAAGTCCACCAAGAAAAGTGCGGCTGATGCTGAGGGATCCGATCAAAGCTCTGATTCCGAAGAGGCGTGATGGGTTGAGCCTGGGGAATCGCCTTTAGCGCGTCTCCAGATGTTGCAGATTGGACTGGTTAGGGTAATCTTTACGCAAATGCAACACTTGTAATTTACATGGCAGTATTTCTTTGGATTCCCAACCAGTCTCAGGTCAGTTAAGGCATAATGTCGGATATAGCGTGTTAATAGAGTCTCTAAGGCTCTGCTGACTGTATCGTTTCGGAGTTGCCCTTTCCCCGGTGCTATGGTTTCATCACAGTCCTCTGATTACTTGATTACATCGGCCAGTTCCCTGGATATCTATTCCGGGAATACCAGCAACGTCATTCCGATGGTTGTTGAGCAATCTGGCCGCGGTGAGCGGGCGTTTGATATCTACTCCCGCCTGCTGCGAGAGCGCATTATCTTTCTGGGAACCCAGGTAGACGATGATGTGGCCGATTCCATCGTCGCTCAACTTTTATTTCTGGATGCTGAAGACCCAGAGAAAGACGTTCAGCTCTATATCAACTCTCCAGGCGGTTCAGTTACGGCTGGCATGGCTATCTACGACACCATGCAGCAGGTTCGCCCCGATGTCGTTACCATCTGCTTTGGTTTGGCCGCTAGCATGGGAGCGTTCTTACTGTCTGGTGGTGCACCCGGCAAACGGATGTCTCTTCCCAGCTCTCGCATCATGATTCACCAGCCTCTTGGTGGCGCACAGGGGCAAGCTGTAGACATTGAAATTCAGGCCAAAGAGATCTTGTATCATAAGCGAAAGCTAAATGAGCTGTTGGCTCAACATACAAAGCAACCCCTTGAGCGAATCGAAGCTGACACAGAGCGCGATTTCTTCATGTCTGCCGAAGAAGCCAAAACCTACGGCTTAATTGATCACGTCATCTCGCGGCAAGATTTGTCTGCTGCTAGAGAGACTGTCACCGTATTGAAATAAGAGGCGACTATGTCCAAATACGACTCCCATCTTAAATGTTCATTCTGTGGTAAGTCGCAAGAGCAAGTTCGCAAACTGATCGCCGGCCCAGGAGTGTACATTTGTGACGAATGCGTAGACCTCTGCAATGAAATTTTGGATGAGGAGTTGTTTGACTCTAGCGCTACTGTGCCTCAGCCGTCGCCCCGGCGAGAACAGCAGCCTGAGAAGCGGCAAAATCGCTCTCCTCACATTTCCCTGAACCAAATTCCTAAACCCAGGGAAATCAAGAAGCATCTAGATGACCATGTGATCGGTCAAGATGAAGCCAAGAAAGTTTTGTCTGTAGCGGTTTACAACCACTACAAGCGGCTGAGTTTTACTCAGGGTAAAGGTGGCAGCACCAAGGTTGATGACTCGGTCGAGCTGCAAAAGTCAAATATTCTTCTAATTGGGCCAACGGGCTGCGGTAAAACGCTTTTGGCTCAAACGCTAGCTGAGATGCTGGACGTGCCATTCGCGGTAGCCGACGCAACGACCTTAACCGAGGCAGGATACGTGGGCGAAGATGTGGAAAACATCTTGCTGCGTCTGTTACAGGTAGCTGACCTGGATGTAGAAGAGGCTCAACGCGGCATTATCTATATTGATGAGATTGATAAGATTGCCCGTAAGAGCGAAAATCCATCCATTACCCGTGACGTGTCGGGAGAGGGTGTGCAGCAGGCGCTCTTGAAGATGCTGGAAGGAACTGTTGCGAACGTTCCGCCTCAGGGAGGCCGTAAGCATCCGTATCAAGATTGCATTCAGATTGACACCAGCAACATTCTCTTTATTTGCGGTGGGGCGTTTGTAGGGCTGGATAAGGCGGTTGAACAGCGGATTGGGAAGAAGTCTATGGGCTTTATTCAACCCGGTGAAAGCCAGCCTAAGGAAAAGCGAGCGGCTGACGTGCTGAAGCATCTGGAACCGGATGACCTGGTGAAGTTTGGCATGATCCCTGAATTTATCGGACGGGTGCCCGTCATGGCAGTGGTTGATCCGCTGGATGAGGATGCTCTAACCGCAATTCTGACTGAACCGCGCAATGCGCTGGTGAAGCAATATCAGAAATTGCTCAAGATGGACAATGTGCAGCTTGAGTTTAAGCAGGATGCGGTACGGGCGATCGCCAAAGAAGCTTACCGTCGCAAAACCGGAGCGCGAGCCTTACGCAGCATTGTTGAAGAACTCATGCTGGATGTAATGTATGAGCTGCCGTCCCGTAAAGATGTGACGCGTTGCACCATTACTCGCGAGATGGTCGAGAAGCGATCGACGGCTGAGCTGTTGCTACATCCATCATCGTTGCCTAAGCCAGAATCGGCATAGATTGCAGATGTTTAAATACTTGGCCTCTGCGCGATCGCAGGGGTCTTTTTGCTTTCTACTCCAACTAACTATCTCAATCTGGGCGAGTCACGACATAATATGACAATAGTATTGATAGCTGTCGCTACATCTATTAGGACATTGAAAAACCAAGGGGGTATGGGGCTTTGTTCCCAGCCAGGGAGTTTCCCTCTGCCCCCGTCCTAATACCAGTGGCTGCGACGGCTAGAAAGTCACGTATTAAAACAGTTTCAGGATGCCTTACATTACTATCCGAGGGGTAGATCACTATTACGAGTGGATTAGCACCAGCGATCATCCCCCCTCTTCAAACAAACCTGTCATGGTGTTTCTGCACGGTTGGGCAGGTTCCGCTCGCTATTGGGAGAGCACAGCACGAGCATTAGCTAATGAGTTTGACTGCTTGTTGTATGACTTGCGGGGATTTGGGCGATCGCTCCTCCCCCGTCCACTCCAGCCCGAGGTGGCAGATATTGGGTACGAGCTAGAAACCTATGCTGAAGATCTGGCTGTCCTGTTGGATACGCTAGGAATTAACAAGATTTATCTCAATGCGCACTCTACCGGGTCATCGATCGCAGTCTTTTTCCTCAACCTATATCCTCAAAGAGTGGAGCGGGCGATCCTCACCTGTAGCGGCATTTTTGAATACGACGAGAAAGCATTCAAGGCGTTTTATAAATTTGGGGGCTATGTCGTCGCATTTCGGCCTCGCTGGTTAGCCAGCATTCCGTTTATGGATCGGCTGTTTATGGCGCGTTTTTTGCGGCGATCGCTGACAGGTTCTATCAGCAAGGCATTCCTGGAAGACTTCTTGATGGCTGATTATGAGTCAGCGATGGGCACGGTTTACACAGCAGTCAGTAAGAAAGCAGTGGATGTGATGCCTCAGGAGTTTGCTCAGCTAACCGTGCCAACTCTGTTGGTATCGGGGCAGTATGACAAAATTATTCCGGCTGAGATGGGCCGACAGGCCGCCGCCCTTAATCCGCAGGTGCACCATCTGGTGATTCCTAATACGGCTCACTTCCCTATGCTAGAAGATCCCGAAACCTATCTAAAAGGGGTTCGAGAGTTCCTCGGCCATCCCGTCACATCTACATCCTCTAGCCTGAGTTAACGTGGATTCGACGGACGCAGCAATTCTCATTTTGAAACTTATTGCGGATTTTGCGCGCCCGTCGGGCGC
>DATNPS010000471.1:0-50545 GCA_036703095.1 Crinalium sp.
GGAGCGAGGATTTACCCAATTGATTGAGCAAATGCAGCAGTTTTACTGCCCTGTCATTCACGATCTGCTCCTGCGGCGTATCCTATTTAACTCTGCTTAAATGATGGAAGAGGGATAAGATGATTGGCACGGGTTTCACCTCACTGAAACCGATTTGAGTTTTGCGTGCTCATGGGCACGCAAAACTCAAATCGGTTTCAAAATGAGAATTACTGGTTTCAAAAGTTAGCACAAGAATTTCTTGGTATGCTGAAAGACTGGATGCCCACTGATTTGAACTATGCCTGCTCTGACGACTCCCTCTAATCTTGCTTTTCCCCTTGCTGCCGTCGTTGGTCAAGAAGCCATCAAAACGGCGTTGCTCTTAGCTGCCGTAGACCCTGGATTAGGAGGGGTGGTGATTGCAGGCCGACGCGGTACCGCAAAATCGGTGATGGCTCGTGCGATTCATGCCCTCCTGCCCCCAATCGAAGTAATTCAAGGGTCTTGCTGCAACTGCGATCCGACTCGGCCCGATGAATGGGATGATGAAACGCGCGATCGCTTCCAGACGGCCATCCATCAACAAAACGCTACATCTGATGCATGGCTCTCGGCTCATGGGGTTTTACCAACCGAAGTCATTCCTGCCCCCTTCATCCAAATTCCACTGGGCGCAACGGAAGACCGCTTAATTGGCTCGGTGGATGTGGCCCAGTCGATTAAACAGGGGGAAACCGTATTTCAACCGGGGCTTTTGGCCGAAGCGCATCGGGGCGTCCTGTACGTCGATGAAATTAACCTGTTAGATGACCAGATTGCCAACTTGCTGCTGTCTGCCCTGACTGATGGCCGCAACCTGATTGAGCGAGAAGGCATCAGCTTTCAGCATCCCTGTAAACCCTTGCTGATCGCCACTTATAACCCCGAAGAAGGAGAACTGCGGCAGCATTTATTGGATCGAATTGCGATCGCCCTTTCTGCCGATGCCGTTTTAGGTTTAGACGATCGCGTAGAAGCTGTCGATCAGGCCATCCGCTACACCGAATCCCCGCAAGCCTTCCTGACGCAATACGCCGAAGATCTGGATTCTCTCAAAACGCAGATTATTCTGGCGCGAGAATGGCTCAAGGACGTTCAGATCAAACCTGACCAGATTGAATATTTGGTGAATGAAGCGCTCCGAGGGGGCGTGCAGGGGCATCGAGCCGAACTGTTTGCCGTGCGCGTCGCCAAAGCCCACGCGGCTCTGGATGGACGCACTCAGGTCATCGCCGACGACCTGCGCCGTGCGGTGGAACTGGTAATCGTGCCTCGTGCGACGGTGATCCAGACACCTCCCGACCAACAGCAGCAACCACCGCCACCACCACCGCCACCGCAAAGCCAGGACGAACCAGAGGACTCGGACGACGATCAGGACGATCAAGACGAGGACGACGATCAGAACGAAACCGAGCAAGAGCCACCCAGCATCCCGGAAGAGTTTGTGTTTGATCCAGAAGGCATCGTGCTCGATCCCTCCGTACTGTTCTTTGCTCAAATGGCCAATCGCCAGGGCAAATCCGGTTCGCGCAGCATTATTTTTTCAGAGGACAGAGGTCGTTACATCAAGCCCATCCTGCCCAGAGGGAAAGTTCGCCGCATTGCGGTAGATGCCACCCTCCGCTCCGCCGCGCCCTACCAAAAAGCCCGACGCCAACGCCATTCCTTACTCACTGAAGTACCCAACACTCAACACCCAACACCCAGCACCCAATACCCAGCACCCAACACCCAACGCAAGCGAGTCTTCGTAGAAGAAGGAGACATTCGCGCCAAACGGCTGGCTCGCAAAGCCGGAGCATTGATTATCTTCGTGGTGGACGCATCGGGATCAATGGCGCTAAACCGGATGCAGTCTGCTAAGGGTGCCGTATTGCGGTTACTGACCGAAGCGTATCAAAACCGGGATCAGGTATCGCTAATTCCCTTCCGAGGTGAACAAGCTGAAGTATTGCTGCCACCCACCCGTTCGATCGCGGCGGCTCGGCGTCGGTTAGAGAGGATGGCGTGTGGAGGTGGTTCTCCCTTAGCGCATGGCCTAACGCAAGCGGTGCGAGTAGGTGTAAACGCCCGTCAGTCGGGTGATATTGGTCAAGTCGTGATTGTGGCGATTACCGATGGTCGGGGAAATATTCCACTGGCGCGATCGCTGGGTGAACCTATCTTGGATGACGAAAAGCCCGACATCAAAGCCGAGTTGCTTGATATTGCCGCCAAAATCCGGGCCGTTAATATTAAGCTTCTGGTCATCGATACCGAGAACAAATTCGTCTCGACCGGATTTGCCAAGGAACTGGCCAAACACGCAGGCGGACGCTATTATCATCTGCCCAAAGCAACCGATCAGGCGATCGCCGCTATGACCAAAGGGGCTTTGCAAGATGTAATCCGATGAATCAAAGCTATGAGGCGGTGCAATGCATCGCCTCATAGCTTTTTTAATACGGTTAAATTAGGCAAATGTTAGAAGTTATAGCCAACGCCTAACAAAATACCAACCGCAGGGTTATCAAACAACGATGCACTGACTGACGCGGTTCCAGTCAAGCGAGAGGTGATAGGAATATCGACCCCACCCGTTGCTAGAAAATCGACAGCCGAATCATCTCCGGTAGAGATCGCGATCCCCGCACCGACAAATGGATTGACGCGGAACCCAATATCGCTAGAGATATCCTCAGTCACATCGGTTGCACCAACTGAGAAATCTAATGTTAATGGCAACAGAATCGTGGGATTGTCGTTAACCAATACGGTTGGTCTTACGGATATGTTGCTCGTTAAACCAATCTTACTAAATACCGCAAAGCTGCCATCTCCCAAGGCTGTATCGCCTTCACCGATGCCTATGTTGCCACCGATGCCAACATAGCTGGAACCTGAACGGGTAGCCCGTCCTGGAGAAACATCGGATACATCAGGAGTGGCAGACTCCTGTGCAACACGTCCGGGAGTCGAAGAATCGGAGGGCGTTAAATCGACAGATGTGGTGCCGGGAGTGGCCGTGCTGGGCGCAGCGTTGTCTGCCGTATTAGCGGTAGACGAGTCCATATTCATTGGCTCCGCCTGAGCAGCAGAGGTTCCACCCACCGAGTCTACAGACGTCACATTCGCATCATTGGAAGGGGTACCCGTTTCCACAGAGTCTGTTTCCATGGACAGGGGAGTCATTGGTGCTGGAGCAGCATTATTCATCAACGGTGTGCTGGTATAGCCGTCCGGTGCAACGCCTGGAGTTGTTGTGTTTACGGACGTTTCACTAGTCTGAGTAACCGCAGGAGCAGCCATTCCAGACGCATCCATTTGTTCTGCCTGAGCTGGAATACCCGCACTTAGGATCAAACCTACAACACCTAATGCCACTGATAAAGAGCAGTGCTGGAAGACATTAAAACTCAATGTATGCTTTCGAAGATTCTGAGTAACCCGTTGCAGCCTGCAAGATAGAACCTGATTTTGGGGAGCTTTTGGACGAGTATTCATGAAAATCCCAGATATATAGAAGTATTTGCTTGCAGAATAACTATTGCTTCCCCTTTCTTCCTCTATCTGAAGATTTATCCTGAATACGAATTGCGAGGGATACGTTTGAAAATGCTGAAGTTGTACAAACCAATACAACTAGCATGAAGTTTTTCAATGAAATTAGAAATTGAAATTGTAGTATAGATGATACTCCAGCAAGCTTCCTGGAAAAAGAATCCAGCAATTCTCGCTGTGGAGCCGATGGTGTTTTTGTGCAGCAATTCTCAGTATAAAAATCAGTGGGGGTGCAACCTCCTACTAAATGCAGACTTGGCGCGCTCGACGGGCGAGCAAAAACACAATCGGTGGCAGTGCAGACCTACCGTTGGTAAGCCAGAACTACCCCCGATTTGCACCGCGAGCATTACTGAGAAGAGTCAATTACGTGAACTCGATAGCACCATTTCAGCCGCGCGACGCGCGGCTGAAATGGTGCAGAATGGTGTCTCGCACGACGCACAGAATCATTCTGCGTCTTCGTCGAATTCACCTGTCAATTATGCTAGGAGAAGCAGTTGTAATAATTTGGGTGAAATGGCAAAACACACGCAGGCTCACATGTCTAAGACCATTGAAAAGAACAAGCCAAGCGGCTTAAAAGACATGACGAAGCGCCAAATGGAATACTATATGGGAGCAAAGCTGATCGAGATTGGTATCGATCCAAAGTCGGCTATTTATCGCTGGTCGATGGAAAGCAAAGGCAATAACGAAGTTTGGACGTACAGTGCTTATTGGGGAGATTCGAAGGATAAGCTCTTGCAACAAGAAGAAGGCACATCGACCAACTAGACGCCCATTTTAAATTGCTGTCAAGAAAAAGCTCCACGCATCGCGTGGAGCTTTTTAGTTGTTCATTTACATCAAGCATCTGTAGTTATAGCAAGAGGAACAATCAGAACGACGTGTCAGGCTCTACAAGTTACCTAAAACCTCGCGTTTCATCCCCTTTCCAACTGTCTTTCTAGAACATTGTTACGGCATTAGACGATGACTCGTGCTACCGTAACAACGCTCTAAACGATCTGGGCGATCGCCTACGCGTCAGGAAGAGTGCGGCTCACATAGGCGTCCATCCCCTGATACGCATAGGCACGATTGCTATAGTCCGTTTCTACACCTGTGACAGCCTTAGCTAACTGTTCAAATGATTCAGAACGCCAGTTGCGCTCGTGGATAGGCTTGGACTGCTCACCCCGGAAATAAGCCTGGGTGCCGATTAGAACAGCGGCAACAAAGCCAACGGCAAATAGTGCAATCAGGATAGTCATAACAACCTCTATATAGTTTCTTTTCAATCTGTAAATAAATATAACAATAATTTGCGATTTACTGCAACATATGGCAAACGCAGCCAGCAATTCTCATTTTGAAATCGATTGTGGGTTTGGCATGTCCGACGGGCGCGCCAAACCCACAATCGGAGGCAGTGCAAGCTCGACGCAGGTGAGTTTTCACTGCCTCCGATTGACATCCTGAGAATTGCTGAAACACAGCCAACTGGATTAGGACGGGTGTAGAGTGGAACCTCTGTCTGGGAGCAAAGCCTTCCCACGCTGGTTTTCAACGTCCTCACCAAACGTAACTTCAACGAATGCGCAAATAGGTGTGGCGCGATGCACGGGACAGCCATTCGCGCCATTTAAGCCGCCTGTCGGGCGGCTTAAATGGCGCTATCGAATTTCAACGTGGATATAACTAAGTAGGCAAGCCTAATTAAACCAAACCCAGAAAACCGGGGGAGTGCCCTGGATGGGCACTCCCTCGGTTTTTCTATCTAATATTTAATTGTGCCTACCTACTTATAAAGCTTTCATAAATACAAGGAATTGCGGCATTCAAACAGAAACTATCGTGGCGATCGCGCGTCTGAATAGCTGTTTCAAACCTTTTCAAACCTTAACCACAATTCACCTCAGCGGAGCAATAATACATGGCGGAATCCTCAGAATCTCCCTCAACTCCTCCTACCCTCAAAGGTAAAATGCACGGTTTGCTCTGGAAGGGAGTGGTGAGTGTTGTGTCATTAACAACCGCAACGGCTGTTCCCATTCTGGTACAGCGCGCTTTGGTGCCTCCTGCAACCGTTACTCCCGCCTCCACGGTGCCTGCGACAGCATCCACGCAGGTTCAGCCCCAAACCAGCCCCACCACAATCGCATCCCCCGATAACAATCACGATGAGAATCAGCAGGGCGAGGATGAGGGCAAGCACAGAAATCGCAACAAGCCTAAGAAACATTAATTTTGGGACAACGCCCTGCACTAGCAAGAGTAGATCTGGTTTTCAGTCAGGTAAAATCAGTGCATTTAGCGCTAGGGGCGATCGCCCTCAATTCAGTTCATGGAGAGCAAACTCTCTCAGGTTTTACGAGATCAAGGCACTCGCTTTGTGCGCATTCTATGGTGTGATAACGCCAACATAATCCGGGGAAAAGCCTTTCACATTGGCTTTTTAGCAGAGCACGTAGAGCATGGGATCGGCATCTCAATGGCTCAGCAAGCCATTCCCGTCATGTACGACGCCGTTGCACCCGATAGCGGATTGGGGCCCGTGGGAGAGGTTTGGCTCACCCCTGACTGGTCTACCCTTAGCCCCCTCCCCTATGCGCCCGGTCATGCCCGCGTCATGGGCAACATTGTTTATGAGGGAAAACCCTGGCCGCTCTGCCCCCGCAGTTTTTTGAAGCGCATGATTGCTCAAGCAGAGGCCGAAGGGTTGCGCATCAAAGCCGCCTTCGAGCACGAGTTTTACCTGGTGCGCTCCACGAATAGCGAGGGAGTTGTTCCATCGGACAACACCGTCTTTGCAGCGACGCTGGGCATGGACTTGAATTACAGCGTGATCGACGATATAGCTGAAGCCCTATTAGTTCAGGGAATTCCGATCGAGCGCTACTACCCGGAATCTGGCCCCGGTCAGCACGAGCTTTCCATTCGCTATACTCATGCCCTGCAAGCCGCAGACTGGCAGATTGTCTTTCGCGAAACCGTGCGAGGCATCGCGCTACGGCATGGCTTGCAGGCGTCTTTCCTACCCAAGATTTTTGCCAACCATGCTGGAAGCGGCTGTCACCTGCACCTGAGCCTCTGGCGCGATGGCGAAAATTTGATGCCCGATCCAACCGGAATCGGTGGGCTTTCTAAAACTGCCCTTTCCTTTATGGCAGGCATTCTCCACCACTTGCCTGCCCTGATGGCCTTAACCACACCCAGTTCCAACTCCTATCGACGCCTTCAGCCTCATTTTTGGAGTGGGGCATTTCGCTGTTGGGGGCTGGACAACCGAGAAGCTGCCGTGCGGATACCCAGTAACCCTACAGGCGCACCCACTCACCTTGAGTTAAAGACAGTAGATGCTTCGGCTAACCCTTACTTGGCCCTAGGCGCAGTCATTGCAGCAGGCTTAGACGGTATTCGCCAAGGGTTAGAACCCGATGATCCCGTTAACGTTGATCCCGGATATTTAACCGAAAGCGATCGCCAGTCTCACCAGATCGATCGCCTCCCGACTAATTTGGGAGAAGCGATCGCCCACCTCACCCAAGATCAACTGCTTCTAGATGCCTTAGGCCCCGATCTCGCCAAAGCTTTCCTGGCCGTTCGTAAAGCGGAATGGGAGGCACTCAAAGAGATGGAGTTGGAGGATGAAGTGAAACTGCTGCTGCAACGGTATTAGGCAGGAGGCAGGAGGCAGGAGGCAGAAGCCAGGAGTCAGAAGTCAGAATAAGGGAGATGGGGAGGATGGGAAAGGTAGGGGACAAAAGAGGACAAGGGAGACAAGGAGGACAAGAAGGACAAGGAAGCTAAAGAACAGCAAAGCATTACTACCCCACACCCCTACACCCCACACCCCCCCACCCCAAATGGACTTAACCAGCATTCCCGTCATTGATCAACACGCCCACAATCTAGTGCGGGCCGAAGTGATGGCTGATACGCCCTATGCGGCGGCGTTTAGCGAAGGATATGCGTCTGATATTGTGAATCATCATGCTCGTCATACGCTGTGCTATCGGCGCAGTCTGCGAGAGATTGCAGGGTTATTGAATTGCGAGTCTCAAGAAGATGCGATCGCCGCTAAGCGGGAAGAACTGGGGTTAGAGGCATTAACTCAAAAATGCTTCAGTGCGGCTAATCTGGAGGCAATCCTGCTGGATGATGGCTTTTTGCCGGATACTATTCTGCCCTGGGATTGGCACCAGCAGTTTGTTCCGGTTCATCGGCTCTTGCGGTTGGAGCGGTTGGCTGAGCAAATGATCCCGCAGATTGGCCGATTTGACATTTTCCTGGAATGGTTTCGCAGCGAACTCGACCCACCGCCTAAGGGTGTGGTCGGCTTTAAAAGCATTGCCGCTTATCGTACAGGGCTGGATATTCAACCCGTTTCATATCAGTTTGCTGAGGATTGTTTCTATGCGATCAAGGATGCATTTGGAGATCAGCCGATTCGATTAGCCGATAAACCATTAATCGATTTTCTGGTGTGTGAGGGACTGGCGATCGCCTCACAATATCAACTCCCCGTCCAGTTTCACACCGGATTTGGTGATCCCGATTTGGATTTGCGGTTGGCGAATCCGCTGCATCTGCGTCCCCTCTTCGAAAATTCGCGCTATCAGAACGCCCCAATCGTGCTGCTTCATGCGGCATATCCCTTCACGCGAGAGGCAGGGTACCTAGCGTCCGTTTATCCTCAGGTTTACGTCGATTTTGGATTAGCGATTCCATTCTTGAGTACAGCCGGAATGCGGGAGGCGATCGCCATGCTGCTCGAACTCAGCCCCACCATCAAAATCATGTACTCCTCGGATGCCCACCTGATCCCCGAACTCTACTATCTGGGAGCCAAATGGGGCCGGGACGCTTTGGGTTACGTCCTGGAACAGGCCATTCAAACTGGGGATCTAACCAGTCAAGAGGCAGAGGCGATCGCGGTCGATATCTTGAGACAAAATGCCGCAACCCTTTATCGAATTTCCGATTGATATCGTTGTCAAAGAATTCCAGCAACGCACAAACCTCAGTAGAGACGTGCCAGTGGCACGTCTCTACTGATATCACGGCATGTCTCCCCAGATGTCCCCCAAAATGTTTACCGTTATCCTACATTGCGATTTAAGTGTTGTCGGAGATAAATACCCACATCAGGCCGATCGGTAATGATTCCTTCCACTCGGCGATCGCTCAACAGCCGCTCCATCATTGGGGTATCATTCACCGTCCAGACCCAAATCGGTAAATAACCCAGCACGCGGGAAAGAATCTGGGAATCCAGCAGTTCCCAATTCGGTGCAATAAAGTCGGCTCGGGTCGCGCGAATACGGTTACTCACCGCTTTTGCATTCCATCGCAGCGATCGGCAGACATTCACCGTTCCATGTCCAAACAAAAACCCCGCTTTAACATCGGGGTAGTGTTGTTTTACTTTGCGAATGGCAAACGGATGAAACGAGGTGATCACAAATTCGTCGGGGGAGAAGGCGTTCAGCAAAAGCTCCATGGCGTCTCGTTCGTAGCCTGCCCCCTTGAGTTCTACATCTAATCGAATTCGGCCTTTGCAAAACGCGATCGCCTCTTTCAGCGTTGGAATATCGGGTTCAAGTTCGTGCAGTTCTGCGTAGGTTAATTTGCGCAGGGGTTTTCGACCGAGATACGCATCGTGAAACACAACGGGCACGCGATCGCGAGTTCGCCTAACATCAAACTCGATCATATCCGCACCGAAAGCGATCGCTTTTTCAAAGGCAAGCAGCGTGTTTTCCTTCGCATAAATCGGCGTTCCCCGATGGCCAATAATCAGCGGTTTCATACTCCTCACTCCTAACTGGTCCCACGTTGACAATCGGTAATCGGTCGTTGAGAGCTAGTTGCGTTTAACTGTCAGTTGCTAGTATTCCCCTTTTTGACACACTCCGCATTCTCCGTTTCTTAACCTTTTTAACTCCTAAAGATCACAAATTAAATACAGCCTAATTCTTGGGAGCGTGGCTTAGCCACGCTCCCAAGAATTAGTGCACTATAAATGCACTATCTAAACGCACCATCCTCAGAAGCCTTACCTCGCCCATTGCTGCAACACATAGTCATAAAACTGTTTAGTATCGACCCAATCCAACGCTTGCACGTTGCGGCCTCCCGGCTCGATCACAATGCGTCCCTGACTGGGGCCACCCGTAATCACCTGAGTTTCCCATTCGCGCAATTTGTAAAACTCTGGATGAGCGATGTAAGCCGTAGTTAAAACATCCCATAGATAGTAATCCTGCACCAGCGCCAGCGCATAACATTGTCCGGCCAGGTCGGATAGCGGGTGGTGTCGCTGTCGTCCTAGCTGGCGAACAAATTCAGGCGTCAGCGGAACCGTATTGGTGATATCCAGAGGGCACATGATGATCGGAATGTTGGTTTTCCAAACCTGGTAGATGGCGATCGCATCCCAATACGCGTTCCATTCTGCTGTGCCATCCTGGCTGGGTTCCAGTTCCGCCGAGATATTCCCCGGCACATTCAGTGCGCCGCCCATCCAGATCAACCGTTCAATCTTGGACTCAATTTCAGGAGCCATGTCGAGGGCGACCGCTAGCGTAGTCAATGGCCCCGTAACCAGCAGCGTCACTGGCTCCGGAGCCTCGCGCAACACCTGCACCATAAAGTTTTGGCCAGGTTCCGACACCAGCGGAGCCTGAACGTCATCCTGCTGATTAAGAATCGGTAGATGGTCAATGATTAACGAATCACGACGATACACGGTCGGAAACGGATTAATTCCGCGCACTGTACTCTCTGCAACCGAAATATCAGAGCGTCCCACCAGATCCAACATCTTGCGGGTGATGCTAACCGCAGGTTGAATGTAGCAATCGGCAGGTGTCACCACAATTCCCAATGGCTGAACCTGATCCATGGTTAACAGCAACAGCGCTGCCAGGTAATCATCTATTGCACCGTCATGATCCATCAACACCAGGGGCATGGACATAGGCATAGAATCAACGAAGACTAGAAGGGTAGGCTACCACAAGTCGTTACACTTCCATGCAAATTCATCACCTTGATCACCTGGTGTTAACCGTTCGAGATATTCAAGCCACCTGTGAGTTTTATACGACTGTGTTGGGAATGCAGGTGGTCACCTTCGGGGAACATCGCAAGGCGTTGCAGTTTGGTCAACAAAAGATCAATTTGCATCAGTTGGGACAGGAATTTGAACCCAAAGCCCTACATCCGACTCCTGGTTCAGCAGATTTGTGCTTCATCACAGACATACCGTTGCCAACCGTAATCGAGCATCTGCAAGCGCATGGAGTCGAGATCGAAGAGGGCGTCGTGACGCGCACAGGAGCCATGGGAGCGATCGCCTCCCTTTACATTCGCGATCCTGATGGCAACTTGCTAGAACTCTCTAATTACACGCGAGTTCAATAGCGCCATTGTAGCCGCCCGTCGGGCAGCTACAATGGCGCAAAAGGTGCCCCCGCGTCGTGTGGGGCACCTTTTGCGCATTCGTTGAATTCAAGTTAATCACAAATAATTCACTCCAGTGGGTGACACGGACAGGTGAAGTGGCAAGCCAGTTATCTTTCGTAATCTAAAGGTGTAGCAAATTGTGCTGCCAGCATTCTTCCCCTTAACGAGGTAACAGCCATGACATCCTATGACACTCACCTGAACTACGAACGATTAACGCATACGGGCAACCGAGAAACCAAACTAGATACACTGCCTAATAGAACTGGCGATCGCATCCTATCAACCATAAAAACAATTGCACATAACTTATTTGCATATTTCACGTCAGGGTCAGAACCCCGAATTCGCAAAGTAGTAGACCATACCGGAATTACCTACTGGGACGTCTACGATCCTTACACCAATAGATCAGCTCGATTAACGTCTGAAAAAGAAGTCATTATTTGGTTGGAAGGCCGCTACTAACGCCAAGCACGCCCCCTGAATTCACATGACAAGACATCAGACTGAATCATGCCAACCCGTTACAACGAAACAAAAGAGCGGCTCGAAGTTCGAGCCGCTCTTTTGTTTCGTTGTAACGTTTGTTTTCCAGGGAAGTTATTCTGTTGTCGTACCGGGTCGTCACCGAAGTGAAACAGACTTAACATTAATCATTGCTCCTGGTCGCGTAACTTCAAGCAGTTTCAAGCCAGTCGTAAATACGATCGAGCTGTTCTAACGTTACCAAACCATACTGCCAGAGAATCATGGACAGTGGACCTGGATCTTGCTCACGATGCTTTTGGGCAATCGCAATGGAAGAGGGCGAAATTGCCAAGTCATCCTGTAGAAACTGAATGAACCGAGAATATTTTGCAGCCGTCACGTTTATAATCACCTCCTTAAAATTTGATAGATAAAACTGAGAATGTCTAGCGATCGCAACTGAAATTTGAACGGAGTAGAGAGGTGAACCTCCCGGCTGGGGTTAGCCCCACCTCCCTTGTTCACACTCTACTTGTGAACGCTATAGTCCTTTAGAGAAGACCTGCAACCCGTTAATCCTTGCATTAGAAGTAAATTAAATGCTGGACGTTTTAATTTACCTTCCGCAAGAGTACCTTATTTTTGCTGGATGCTCTTAGAGGATATCCGTGGAATCCAGCAAATTTATGCACATCTACTGAGAGTTTTTGTCTTCTAAAATACACTCGGAAGATAGATTAACAAATAGCTGCGGCTGTGTGTACCCCTAATCCGGCGATTTCACAAGAAAAAATATTAATTTTTGTTGCAAACTACGGCGATCTCAGATTAGACGGGCTAGCGCCTGGCTCAATGGTACGAATTGTAACGCGATCGCCCACCCGCAGACCCAGCTCAGACGCCCGTCCGGCAGGCAGTTCAATCACTTGATTCACCGAAATCGCCGTTCCATACAGAGGACAAACCTCAGTTGTACAGGGAGCCGCATTGGCGGCGATCGCTTTCACCTGTCCATCCCGCAGAAACACCATATCGAGCGGAATGAGGGTATTGCGCATCCAAAACTGTACCGGGCGCGGTGGCTCAAACGGAAACAACATTCCCCGGTTGCTGGCTAATTCTGTCCGAAACATCAAGCCAATTTCCTGTTGCTGGGGCGTCCGGGCCACCTCAAGCTGAATCGTCTGTCCTGCAATTTGTGCTTCTGCGGTAATGGGCAGCGCTTGCGCTTGCCCGCTCCTGGATTGCGCGGTCATTTGAGGGGCTGGGGCGGTGGCGGTGGGTGGTGTGGCAGTCGATGGCGTTGCATCTGGAGCCGACGTACAGCCCAGGAGAAGAATACTGAGACCTATGGCAAGGAGGGTGCTGGAGGTTAGGTGTTGGGTGTTGGGTGTTGGGTGTTGGGTGTTATTGCCATCTACCGTCTGCCGTTTGCCGTCTGCCTTAGATATATGTGAGGTGTAGGGTGTGGGGTGTAAGGTCATGGAATGATGTTGAGGATAACCATCTGACTATTGTGTCGTAGACGGGGAGCGATCGCACAACGTCTCAGACAATCATCCAATTGTCCACTCGCTACACCTCGCGCAACACGTAACCGACACCGCGTACCGTTTGAATGAGCCGCTTTTCGCCTTCGTCTTCAATCTTGAGCCGCAAGTATCGGATATATACTTCAATCACGTTGGACTCGCCCATGAAGTCATAGCCCCAGACGTTTTCAAGGATTTGCTCGCGGGTTAGCACCTCACGGGGATGCTCCATGAGATATTTCAGCAGCTCAAATTCTTTCATGGTCAGGTCGATCGCCCGTTCGTTGCGGAAGGCGCGACGAGTCGCTAAATCCAAAATCAAATCCGAAAATTTAAGCTGTTCGGTGCTAACCACATCGGGCTGTAGGTAAAGACGCACCAGTTTCAAAAATTCTTCGGTTCGGTAGGGCTTCAAGAAATAGTCGTCCGCTCCTGCTTCCAGACAAGCAATCCGGTCATCTACGCTGTCCCGTGCCATCAGTAGCAAAACTGGCATTCGAGCACCCGACGCCCGGAGGCGATCGCACAATGACAATCCCGATTCACCCGCCAGCATCCGATCAATCACGATTAAGGAGGGCTGAAATTCTTGCGCCTGATGTAACCCTGTGACGGCATCGTAGGCGATCGCCGTTTCATAGCCTGACTCCCGTAAATCGGAGCTGAGGTGCTGAGCCAGCGATTCGTCTGTTTCGATGAGCAGCACCCTCGGGCTTGATTCAAGTGCAACCGTATTCATATTGCGATCGGAGAATAAGCATTGAAACTCATTTGTAACACGCTTTTACGAAATCGTGCTTCCTGCTACGTGGCCTGGTTCGCGTTTCTTCAACATCCAGGGATAGGCACCTGATGGAGATGGCCAATGGAACATCCCTGCTGCATATCCGTCTCATCCCCCAAGCCCAGACTCCATTCTATCTAGATGCCCCCATTCTAGGTGTTCCAATGGAACGTTTCTATCTGTTTTGCAGTTGCACATTCGAAATTCAGGCCCAGATGTTCTGATAGAACGTCTCTACTGGGTTCACGGCGGCGTATGGGAATTCTGGGACAGACGTTTTGACGGAACGGTTTTATCTGTTTCACTGTGACGTTTTGGAATTCTGGGACAGACGTTCTGATAGAACGTCTCTACTGGGTTCACTGTGGCGTATCGAATCCATTAACCTATACCTTCCCTATCTCCCCCACCTTCCCCCTCTCCCTCTGCCCCCTGTATCTCTCTCAAAGAAACTAATTGCAAATCTCCGCGTTTCTTCTGAACTGCTAGTCCGCGTTCAATGTTAGGAATTCAGGACATCCACCGTGGCTTTTACAGCCTCCCCGTATAAAGCTGTAGATAAGGAAACGATATGAAATTCCTGTAAATTCTCAAGAGTCTGTCTGTTAAGCGCTGTCAAAAGATGTCCCTGCTTCTATCGGAAACATCTACGACGATTTGAGTTAAACGCAAACAAATTGGTAGTTCCGTAAGATTTCCCAATTGAATACTACACCGGGGTTGCAAGCTGGTTTAGCCCTCTCAACCGGGCGAGGAATTCGATGACCTATGACCCAATTATTTGATGACATTAATAAAACCGTTGTCCCTGCTTCAGAGCGTGTTTGGGGCAAGGCAGGGAGTTCTGAAACGGCGGTGGATTTTCGCAAAGAGGAAGCCGATCGCCTTCTAGAAAAAGGGATTGAACAACATCAAATCCGCTCGTTTGAACATTCATTACAAACTTTGCAACAGGCGCTTTTGCTGTATCGCGATATCCACGATCTCCAGGGAGAAAGCAGAACACTGAGCAGCATTGGCATCACCTACTATGCTCTGGCCTCTTATGGAGATGCGATCGCCAATTCGTATCAAGCCCTGGCCCTGGCTCGTCAGACGTTAGATCGGCGCACCGAACGGCAAGCCCTCGCGAACCTGGGGAATGCCTATCGCCATCTGGAAGATCACGTTAGAGCGATTGAATATAAGCTGCAAAGTTTAACGGTGGCCCGTGAAATTCGCGATCGCCGGGGTGAGATGGCTGCCCTCAACAATTTGGGCATGGCGTACAAAGCGAAGGGGGATTGTGTCACCGCGATCGAATATTACGAAGAGAGTTTGGCCCTGGCCCAGGAGCTAGGCGATCAGCAGGTGACTGGACAAGTGCTGCGAAATCTTGGCAATGCTCACCATGCGCTTGCCGATTACGCCAAAACCGTAAAGTGCTATGAGGAACTGTTGGCCGTTGCCCGTCAATTGAGCGATCGCCAGATCGAAGGTCAAATTCTCAAAAATTTAGCGAGTGCCTGTTACACAATGGGCGATTCGGCAAAAGCCATTAGCTACCACCAGCAACGTCTCGTGGTCGCTAGAGACTTGAACGACACTCGCCATGAAGAACAGGCGCTAGAAAGTTTGGCCGTTATCTACGAGACTTTGGGAGATTACACCAGAGCGATTATTTGTTATGAACAACGTCTGGCGGTTGCGCAGAAAGCGCAAGACCAAAAGTTAGAACAGCAAACCCTCGACAGCCTGAAAACCATTTGCTACGCGATCGGCGATTTCGCTAGAGCCAGTCAATATAGCTGTCGCCACACCCATTAGGACATTGAAAAACCAAGGGGTGGTGGGGCTTCGCTCCCAGCTATGGGTTTCACCCCTGCACCCCGTCCTAATACCAGTGGCTACGGCGATACAAATAACTATTAGACTTGTCCAGAAAGCAACTCATTACGCCCATCGCGTGATGTCCTGAAGCGTCACGTCGGGAATCCCACCTGCTTTCACCTGCGCGATCGCTCCTCCATGCGGTTCTCCCAAAGCAATATATCCCTTGACCTGTGGAGCTAACGCCTGCCATTGCGCAGGACTGAGTGGCTCCAAAAACGCAATTCCCGGTTCTTCGATCGCCAGATCCTCCTGCATTAGCACATTCATCACAATATCGGTCAGGAGTAGGTTGAGATCGAAGTGTTCAGGTAGATCGCTCACATCGATCAGAAACATTATTTGTTCCTGATCAGGATGGCGCAACAGGGTGGCGATCGCCTCCCCCAACACCTCATACAGAATTTCCTCAGGCTGTTGCCAATCCACCAGAATCACAAAATTCGCATCGCGGCGAGGAATATTCGATAGAGTTACGTTCAGTAGCACAGAACTGACGGTTTGCGCCATGTCACGCCAGGAAAACTGCTGCGATCGCTCTAATCCTGTAGTCACCATGGCCTGTCGTACCTTCGGCTTTTGCACCTCACATAGAGCATCTGCCAAACCGTCGATATCATCATCTTCGACATACAGAGCCGCTTCGCCCGTCACCTCCGGGATCGACGCATTCGGACAGGTGATCACCGGACAGCCACAGGCCATCGCTTCCAGAGCAGGCATTCCAAATCCTTCGTATTTGGAGGGATACACGAGAGCGATCGCCCCCGAATAGGCGACAGCTAACTCCTCATCCGATAGCTTCAGCAAATGAACCGTTGTACCTGCGGTACAGGCTCGTAAATCGTCGGGTAAAACGGGTTCAAAGGCCGTGCAGACCAGTTCAAATCCGGTTTTGCTGGGAAGCGTCGCAAAGGCTTCAAAGAACAGCCGATTGTTTTTATACGCACTGGGATTGTCTGCACTGATCACCACAAAATAGGGTTTAGAGATGCCGTACTTGCGTTTGAAGTGTTCAACCGCCTCTGCCGATGCGGGCGTAAACGTGGTGCTGACGCCGCAGTGTGCCACTTTAACCGATGTTTTTAAGACATCGGGTAGCAGTGTTGCAATATCATCAGCGGTGTTTCGCGAAATGGCGATGTAGTCAGAAGCATAGGCGATCGCCCGATGTTTGTCCTGCACAATCGGATGATTCCAATCTTCTCCCATCGCCTCTGGCACCATGTCATAAACCATAACTACGGATGGCGTTGAAACAGGCGTGGTGAAATAGGTTGAGATAAAGACATCGGCTCCCAACTGATCGCACACCTGTTGCAGCATCTCGCGATCGGCATCAATCGCGCCAGCGTTATAGGGCTTCACTGGATAGTAATGAACACCGGGAATTTCTGGCGCAGTACCCGCTCGATCCAGCACCACCAAATGCTTGGCAAATCCGCTCTTGACCCACTCGGTGAGGAGCGATCGCCAGACGCGAGCGATTCCCGTTTTGTGTAGTTGAAAGAACACCCCATCTACAACAATCAAAGGGGTGGGACGGGTGGGAGCGATCGCCGTTTGGGTTTCATCGGGTTGGACAAAGTGCCACTGGTTATTGGCGGTAAATTGGGCGATCGGCGTGACTCCCATCGCTTCAGCTCGATCTACCATGGTGAAGTCGTGAACCCAGGGAAAATAGCGCCGCAGACGCACCGGGAACGATTGCTCGGCCTGCAAGGTTTGCCAGTGCTGCAACGCTCCAGCGTAGCCGTAGTAGGTTTCTTTGAATTGCAGTTGTTCTGGCGTCGCATAGGCAAAATGCTGGAAGACGAGTCCGTGTTCTTCTGTTTCGTCATGACGAAACGGATTGACCCTCGCCACATCGCGCCACCGACCATCGGATAATGGTTCTGCCAGTTGGGGCGGTTCATGAGCCGCCCACACGCAGCCGGGATGATAGCGCCAGGTGCGCAGCCAATCCTGGTCGGGATTTTGGGCATAGCAATTGCGCGTGCTGATGACCAGATCGGTTCCCACAAAATACCAGCACCAGTAAAACGCTGCCGTTTTATCGGGATGATCGAGGAAAAGCTGGCGAGCGTTGATGAGTTGCTCGACTGTCCACAGTTCGTCTACATCAACCTGCCACAGCAAACACGCTTCACCAATGTTAGCCAGAGGCGCATTTACCATTTCTCGTTTACCGTCCCAAAACACTCCTTCTGGCTTGCGGTACAGGGTGATCTGATCGGGATACTGCTGCTGCAATTCGTCCAGGTACTCAGTCGTGCCATCCGTGCTGCGGCCATTTCGGTGCAGCGCTGCCGTCACCTGCCCCCCCAACCGGGCACTCCAGGCCGTATCGTGGGTTAAATCGGCAACGCCTTCGATAATGTGCCAATGCCAGGAAAACGGCAGGTGTTTGAAGACATCCAGATGATAGCGAATGAACGGTTCGCCATTCAGCACAATCGTAAAAAAGTGAACTGGCAGTATCAATACTGCAATGTCGCTCTGATCAAACGTTGGGGCTTGATTCGGCTCTATTTTCTTAAAAACAGAATAGCCATGCCGAACGTTGGAATTTTGATGCAGCAGTTTGTAATTCGGATCGGCCAGCAGGGTTTGATGATTGTTGTAATTCTTGTAGGTATTGATGTCATCTAGCAAGATGTATCGTGCGCCATATATCTCTCTTAATTCGGCTTCTCCAGTGAATTCAGAACCATCAATTAACACAACATCAAACTGATCAATCTGATGCTGTTGCTTGATCGTTCGAATGCCATCCCCTGCAACCTCAGAGTTCGTTAAGTAATCAATATCCTGCCTTAGCCAGGTCAAGACTTGATGCAGCGGATACACATTCAAATTGCTGGAGACCGTTTCATAGAACTGCACGACATCCTGTTCTGACGCGAACCCTTCCACCGCAACAGATGAGATGTTATACGCATTCACAAACGGATCATTCTGATAGCGATTGGCCAATTCAGCAAACCGCGCTCTGGAAATCTCCATGCAAAACAGTTGCGGCTGTCCCGGATTTTGGCGTAGCCCGGTGACAAACGCTTCGGTACTTCCTTCACCGGATGACGATCCAATTTCTAAGACCGTTTTGATCTCGGCCCGACTGACTAACGCTTGAATAATTCGGTAAAACTCATCATGTTTGATTTCACCTGGAATAAGCTGATCCAACTGAAATTCGGGGGCAGAATTATCCATGTTTGACTCTTTCCCAAGGAACATACATCAATCGTTTTAAGCTCTATGTTTGGGAGCGAGGAGCACGGCATCGCCATGTCCCTCGCTCCCAAACATAGGGTTTTATTGAATTGGTGATCATCCTAAATTATTGGCCTGCTTTTTGTTTCGCATCTGCTAACAGCGTCGCATATTCAGCTTGACCAGGGTTGAGTTTTACCAATTTCTCTAAGGGAGCGATCGCCCCTTTGGGATTATTCATCTCTATCCGAGTTGCGGCCAATCCTTTCAACGCCACTTGATTGTCAGGTTCGCGCTGCAACACGAGTTCATAACCATGTTCCTGATCCTCTAAGGTAGGTTCTTGTGACGCCACAGCAGCAGATCCAGACGCATCTGCGGTTGCCACGCTGTAGAAATGCAGTGCATTAATAGAAGCAGTTCCCAGGAAAAAAGCGATCGATGCCAAAATAAACATGCGCTGCTGCGAACGGGAACGAGCTAACATAATGAATTCCTTTTAATGATGACCTGAGAAAAAACTGCGCCAAAAGGTGACCCGTCACAGGTGACATTGCAAACACATTGGCAATATCCCTACTACAGGTTGTTTCAGCTATTTCTAACATACCCACTTTGAAGGATATGCCCCTCACGTTGCCGTGATGTAATTTTGAATATTTGCGACCACCGATAATTTCTCTAATCCCTGTTTCACTAATTCAGGAAATTGAGCAAGCGTCTGCACAATAATGTCTGCGAAATTGTAATTCGGATCACTCCCATACGTAACGGTGAGATATTCCAGCAACTCTAGTGTGTAGTCGGGAAAGTCCATCACATCAGCGATACAGGCCAGTTTAAAAATTTGCTCTGGGCCTCTGGCATGGGTCATTTCAATGTCTTCTTGCAGCAAATCACAGAGATAAAACGCATCTCCCCAAAGCAACTGCCCCGGACGATTCGTGGAGTGAAAGGGCGATCGCGCTCTGACTCGTCGAGCAATGGATAAATCAAACAGCGTGAAGTCTTTGCTGCGCAGATAGCTATCTACATCGGCAAACAGCGGTTGATCCACATAAAGGGGCGAAAATTCCACTTCAATCTGAACCGCCAAAATGCTGCGTGACAGGATATTGGCTCCACCTTGCAGGACTTGCAGATCGGCCCCTTGCACATCCACCTGCAAAAAATCGATCGATTCAATCCCTTCTTGCTGACAAAAATCGTCTAGCGTCGTGGTTTCAAGCTCTAGCGTGAAATCGAGATTGACTAGCTCTGGCAACCCTGCAAACCGTGCCAAATACGCTTCGTTGGGCGGATAGAGTGAACTGCACATGGGATGTTTGGTGACATACAGGGTCGAAACACCTGCCGAATTGCCCAGCGCTAAAGGAATATGTTTTTCAGTCCAATCGACCTGTCGAATTTCCAAATCTGCATTGGCTTCATCACAGGCATCCGCATCTGCATCAAATCCGTAAATCGTCAGATGAGGCGCAAACAGTTCCCATCCTTTCGTAGCATAGTCATCTTGCTCGCTCAATTTACGGGAACCAACGTTGCAAACCGTCATGTGCATCTGATTGAGACGGCCACTTTGCTTAAGAATAGGTAGAAAGACTGGCATTTGGGGTGTTGGGTGTTGGGTGTTAGATCAAATCAAGCATGATTTTGTCGGAATTCTGCGGCGCAGAATTCCGACAAAATTATGGGTCAAGCTGGGAGGGCAACGATGTTGAGGTTGCCGCGTAGAAGGGCGAAGTCGTTAATCGGGATCAAATCGCGTAGATAGGGGCGGTAGCAGTAAAGTTGGTAGCCCCGGTCGATCAAAAATTGGGCAACGGCTTGACTGCTGGCAGTTTCCTCATCAAAGCTTAGCCCTGCTGTATTTTCGTAGAGAATCTTGGGCGCAAACTGAGTGAGGAGGCGATCGCTCCCCATCAACACCTGCAACTCATGACCTTCAGCATCGATTTTTAACCAATCGACTTGAGTGAGATGTTCCTGTTCAACCAGGCTATCTAACGTAAAACAGGGAATTTCTTCAAACTCACCGGATTCCATCTCAGCCTCATCCGTCACGACCCGATTTAACTCGCTGGCGGTTCGCAGAGACAGACGGAGAGTATCATTGCGATCGCTCGCCGCACCCGCACACACCGTCACCCATGCCAGTTCGTTAACCTTGCAGGTTTCCTGTAGACAGCGAACACAACCTGAGAACGGCTCTACAGCCAGGACTCGTCCAGTCGGGCCAACTCGTCGGGCAGCACTGAAGGTGTAAACCCCTACATTCGCTCCCACATCAATGACCGTCATGCCGGGTTGAACTTCTTCTCGCCATAGCTCCATTTCAGCTTCAAACCAATCGCCTTGAACCAGCAGCATACTGGTGACAATGCTGCGAACATTGGGTTCAACCGCTAGCAGCAATTCCTGATCAAAGGGAACGTAGGTGATTGGATGATCTAACGGCAGTTCGGCCCATTTCCATTCCGGGGAAGGGCGATCGCCCTGAACATATTGCCGTGCAGTCTCTAACCAGAAGCGACCAATTTCAGGCTGTTCTGGATCACGATAGGCCAAATAAATTGACTGCAAGAAGGAAGGATGATCCGGCGCTAATTGTCTGGCCTGCTGTAAATAAAATAAGCCTTCCCATTCCTGCTGAATTAAGCTGGCAATTCCTAATTTTAAGTAAAGCGTTCTTGCGTCTGGAAATAAGTGAACCGCAAATTTTAAAAAGCGTAATGCGGTACCACTATAGAAAACGAGCTGTGCTTCACACAACACGGCTGTTAATAGTAATAGCGCTTGATGATGACCGTTTTTAGCCTGTAAAAGGGCAGTAAAAAGATCATCACGGGCGATCGCCGATGTTCTCCATCGCAACGGCAAATAAATCAATCCCAATGGTGGATGTTCGGCTGAATTGTAGACCGCCTGCACTAAATCAACCAGGTTTGAAAACGCCGTTTGACCAGCCTCTTGCATCTCACCCAACATGTACCGCAGCAAAGCCAGATGAGCTACACAGAGCGGATGAGAATGAAGCGCTACTCCCTTTACTAAAGCCTCTAATGCTAGCTCTAAATGCATGGCTCTCAGCTCAAGCGCGTCTTCTCGCTCGGCTTCAATCAACGCCATGACAGCATAATTATTTAGCTCTAAAGCAGAGGTTGGCTCATCTGAAAAATCATGCTTCTCATTCGCAAAATTGGGATATAAACGTTCATTCAAATTGGGGCAATTTTGATGAATGTAGTCCCAATAGGGGCTAGATAGAGAATGAGTTAAGGAAGGTTCTGTCATTTACTTGATAAACTAATTTCAAGAACTGTTCTTAATCAAAAGTGAGCTGCGTGTGTCCGCGTCATCTCGTCAACGTTGGATTCAATTAATCGGCACATTCATTGTCGTACTCGTGTGTATTGGGGCGATCGGGCTACTGCAAGTTCCACAGATGCACAAATTGCAACGACTTTCGGCATCCCCTTCTCCAGAGCTTTTACAGCGACAGTTAGCTGCACAAAAAGTCCAGCTTAACTTACTAGAGAGAATACCCACATTTGGCTTTGATAATGTGCTGGCAGATTGGACATTCCTTAACTTTCTGCAATATTTTGGCGACGAGCCAGCCCGTAAAGCAACGGACTATACGCTCAGCCCCGACTTTTTTAAGGTCATTATTAATCACAATCCCTATTTTCTAGCGACCTACACGTTTCTCTCAACCAGCACGGCTCTCTATGCAGGACTACCTGAGCAGTCGATCGCCATCATGAATAAGGGGCTAGAATCGCTCACGCCAACGACGCCACCTGGCTCCTATTTCGTGTGGCGCAACAAAGGAATTGATGAACTCCTGTTTTTGGGAGATTCTCAGGCCGCCAGACGTTCATTCGAGTCGGCAGCAGACTGGGCCAGCCGTTCGCCGCTGCCCGGCAGTGAGCAGGTCGCTGAATTTTCTCGCCAAACCGCCAATTTCTTAGCGAAAAATCCCGATAGCAAAATAGCCCAAGTCTCTGCCTGGGCCATGGTTCTCGAAAATGCACCCGATAACCGAACACGCCGCACCGCGGCTAACCGCATTCGGGCGTTAGGCGGAAAAATTATCATCAGCTCTGATGGGTCAGTTCAAATCCTGCCACCGCAGAAAGATTAAACCCCAAACGCTAGGGTGGGGAGTGCGCGTACTCCCCACCCTAGCGTGTTCTTCGGTTACCTGGCAGCGGCTGAACCGCGATAGATGCGATCGGCCTGTTCTGCGGAGAGCCAAGTATAGGATGAGGAGGCGCGATCGCTCACCTGCCCCGGCAAAGGACAATTCACAGCTGTTTTCTCAACCTGGATTGGAGGCTGCTTGTCTATCAGTCCGTCGTCTACCAACTGACCATGCGGAGGGACAAAAGCATGACGCTCTTCGTCGTAGGCTAAGACTTCACCAGATTCAATCTCATAGATCCAGGCATAGAAGCGCAGTTTCCCTTGATGCAGCCTGGAACGAATCACCGGATACGTGCGGAGGTTGTCGATTTGAGTTAAGACGTTCTCCGCTGTAGTCACCTCCATCAAATCTTCCCCTTCATACCCGCCATAATTTTCCTTGATCAATCGGCGGGTGGCTTCTGCATGTTTCAGCCAATTATGCACCAATGGCATATCGGCTTCCAGGCTGTCCAGCTTGAGTAAGCCCTTCATTGCGCCACAGTGAGAGTGACCACAAACCACAACCTGCTGAATGTCGAGCGCTTGGATAGCATATTCTACCGCTGCACCTTCTCCCCCATTGGTTGCCCCAAATGGCGGAATAATGTTGCCAGCATTGCGAATCACAAACAAGTCACCGGGTTGGGTTTGCGTAATCAGGTTTGGATCGACACGAGAATCAGAGCACGTAATGAATAAAACTCTGGGATGTTGCCCATGCGCCAACTGCTCAAACAGTTCCAGATTTTTGCAGAAATAGTTGCTCTGAAATTCTCGCAACCCCTTAATCAGTTGCTTCATACGTCCCTTCCTTCCCGGTGGCAAGTTCTAGCATGGCGTGGTCGAGAGATAGTTGAAGTATACAAGTATGCATCGACTTCAACCATTCTTCTAATTAGCAACGCTTAATCCCTTCATTCTCCCTTAGAAAGGGGCTTGCGCAAGCAATTTAGGGGACTTTCAATGGTAAGTTTTACAACTCAAACCTATAGTTTTTTCAAATAAATACCAGCTATTTTCACGATGCAAATTGGGGGTATGGCAAAATACCCCCGATTGCAGGTTTTGTACACCTGACGGATGCACAAAACCCGTAATTAAAATTGCGTATCAGGAAGCGGCAGCCGTTATGCTTCAATCGGCACACGCATAGCTCTCGCTAACTCAGCAGCCACTTCGGGACGCGAAAACTCAGGTGGGGGCAATTCTCCCCGACGCAGCATCTCGCGCACTTTGGTACCCGATAAGTGAATTCGCTCTTCGGGAGAACTGGGACTCGTCTTGGTTGTCGCCATTGACTGAGTCCGGGTGCAGTAAAAAGCGTGTTCAAACTTCATCGGTGTGATGCCCAGTGCGGCTGGATCAAACTCATCAAAGATGTACTGAGCATCATAAGTGCCATAGTAATCTCCAACACCCGCATGATCTCGGCCCACGATGAAGTGTGTGCAGCCATAGTTTTTCCGCACCAGGGCATGGAAGATGGCTTCGCGTGGCCCAGCATAGCGCATCGCTGCTGGATTGATGGCTAGAATCACCCGGTCGAGTGGGAAGTAATGCTCTAACATAATCTCGTAGCACCGCATCCGCACATCAGCCGCAATGTCATCTTCTTTTGTAGCGCCGACCAGAGGGTGCAGGAACAGGCCGTCTACGGTTTCCAAAGCGCATTTTTGAATGTACTCATGGGCGCGGTGAATGGGGTTACGGGTTTGAAACCCAACAATCGTCTTCCAACCCTTTTCTCGAAACAGGGCACGAGATTCGGCTGGATCAATTTGATAGGTCGGGAAATATGGATGGGGATCGCGCTGCAATAGCCAGACTGGGCCTGCTAAATTGACTGGGCCTTGCTCATAGACGACCTTGACACCAGGGTGCCGTTCCTCATTCGTGCGGTAAACATGAATCGCTTCGTGAACTTTATCGTAGTGATATTTCTGCGTTAGTTCTAAAACACCGACAAAGCGACCCGCTGCGTTATCGAGCCGGACTAAACCGCCCTCTTGCAGGGAGTTTGCAACATCTTCACTGACGGACAGCGTAATCGGAATCGACCAGGGCAACCCATTCGTCAGATGCATATGGTTCACGACCGACTCATAATCAGCCTGTTCCATAAAACCAGTTAGTGGGCTGAATGCACCGATCGCAATCATGACCAGATCCGATTCAGTACGCTCATCAATTTGGATGCGGGGAAGCCCTTCTGCTTTATCCAGAAATAGGCTCTGTTGCTCTGCGGTGGCGACCCGATTAATCAATTGCCCGCCATGAGGGGCAATGCTGTCTGCATGGTGAATCAAGATAATCCCTCTCTAACTTCGACTGCGTAAACGAAACGATGTAACCAAAAATTACAGGTAGGAAATAACTGCGCGGGGCTAACGCTATTGTATTAGATATAGTGAGTAGAAATACTCATTATTTTGTGGCGATCGCCAGCATCAAGACCTTAACGTCCTACCCGTTCCAAAAGCATTCAGCCCTGCCATTTAGCACAGAGCATTAATACCTCAAAAGAGGGCTACAATAACACATCCTACTAGGTCTGGGACAGTCCCAACATGTCAACCCAGCAATTTCCATTGTGAAACTGATTGCAGATTTTGCGCGCCCGACGGGCGCGTAAAATCTGCAATTGGTGGCAATGCAAGCTTGCATTGCCACCAATTGCATAGTGAAGCAGGCTGATGTTAGCTCATAACCTGTTGCTCCAGGCAAATCAAAAGAACAACACTCAGCAAGTCCTGAAAGTTAGATTGAATCGATTTTGAGCGGAGAGCCATTGGGTCTTGCGCTTCCTGCTCCGCCGCCTGAGCCAGTTCTTTCGCCACCCGTGCCGCATAGGGACGAATCAAAGACCATACCAGCGGCGACAGCCAGCCCCGCAAGGTAACAGAATAGGAAACCCGCGTGCCGCAAAGCGTCGATTCCACACGATACGTCACTCGTTCTTCAACGCCAGGAAGTGCCATTATCCTGACGCTCAAGAGTTCCTTCGGCAAAACGCGCTCTACAAAGATGCGGATAGGAATGGGAAACAGGCGCGTCACAGCCCGATAAATCAAACCAGGTTTTGGAATCAGTCCCTTTGGGGCATTTGTACTGATAATCAGTGGATGCCAGGAAACATCTGCCAAATTCACAACTTTTCGCCACAGCGCATCCACCGAAGCTGAACTAACCGCTTGATATGTGCTGACTAGGGGCCGAAATCGATTGAGATTCCAGTGAGGTCTAGACCAAAAGCCCAGCATTAACGCATTCCTCCTATAGTCAACGATGGAGATATAGCGGTTCTTACGGTAGGTGCTGCTGCCAACCCAGTGCGCTCAAATACCTCCAAGTAGATCATTGTAAGTCAAGCGATTTCGTCAGTAGGAAGTATTCTCAAACGGCTAAGTTTTTAGCGAACGGCGATTTTTGACGTTTGTGGCGTTAATAGCTGCATTCTGGGGATCAAATCATTTGAACGTTTAGATTTATGAAATTTCCCCTACTTATAAAAATAATTATTGATGTAACGTGAATTCGATAGCCCGATTTTGCGTGCGCGACGCGCACGCAAAATCGGGCTTTTGGGAGAGTTGCGCGACGCGCAACTCTCCCAAAAGCCCGTTCGTCGAATTCACGTTGATGTAAATTCGATAGCTAGATTTTGCGCGCATGACGCAATAGTGCTATCGAACTCATATCATCATCGTTAGAAGCGCCGACTCAGCGCTTTAAAGTTCTCGGCAAAAAATCCTTAAAAATTCAATCTTCTTTACATTTGAGGCTTGATTGTTTTACAGAGTTCGATTCAAGATACTCTAGATCCGTAACTGAACTGAGACTCTTTTGTTCTTGGCACTCTGACACTTCCTTCTGTCATTTGAATTAGGGCTTTTAATTTAGAGCTATGGTAAACACGTCACCCTCAAAGGTTACTGCATTCGATTCCTTACCGCCTTCAGATTCCCGCCAGCGGGTCAGCGAATTGATGCGTGGGCTGCAAGACCGAATTTGCCAGGGGTTGGAACAACTAGACGGGCAGCAAACCTTTCGGGAAGATAGTTGGGAACGCCCGGAAGGTGGCGGTGGTCGCTCTCGTGTGCTGCGCGACGGTAGTGTTTTTGAGCAGGGTGGCGTTAACTTTTCTGAAGTGTGGGGGAAAGATTTACCCCCATCCATTCTGGTACAGCGTCCTGAAGCCGCAGGCCATGGCTTTTATGCGACAGGCACATCCATGGTGCTGCACCCCCGCAACCCATACATCCCCACGGTTCACCTGAACTATCGCTACTTTGAAGCAGGCCCAGTTTGGTGGTTTGGCGGTGGCATTGACCTGACCCCCTACTATCCTTTTGCGGAAGATGTCATTCACTTCCACCAGACCCTCAAACAGGCGTGCGATCGCCATCATGCTGAGTATTACCCCACCTTTAAACTGTGGTGCGACGAGTATTTTTACTTAAAGCACCGTCAGGAGCCTCGCGGGGTCGGCGGCATCTTCTTCGACTATCAAGACAGTCGCACCAAGCTGTATCAAGGCCCTGTAGAACAGGGATCTGCTGCACTCCACAGCCGTCAGGTAGGAGACATCGAACCTCGCACTTGGGAACAGCTATTCGCCTTTGTGCAAGATTGCGGTAACGCCTTCCTGCCAGCTTACTCACCCATCGTAGAACGGCGACAGAATACGGAATATGGCGATCGCCAGCGCGACTTCCAGCTTTACCGTCGGGGTCGGTATGTAGAGTTCAACCTGGTTTACGACCGGGGAACCATCTTTGGGTTACAGACGAATGGCCGCACTGAGTCTATTTTGATGTCGCTGCCCCCCTTGGTGCGTTGGGAATACTGTTACGAACCAGAACCCAACACCCCCGAATCTAAACTCTACGACGTCTTCCTCAAGCCTCACGATTGGGCAAATATGACTCCCGACAGCGTTTAAGAGCATTTCCACTATGTAAGTACGGTGGCAGTGCAATCTCGCTTGCGGGCTTGTACTGCCACCAAGTTTAGGTTTGGCGCGCCTGTCGGGCGTGCCAAACCTAAACTTGGTCTCCGAAGGAAAACTGCTGGACCTGGCATGAAGCCTTTGCATGGATTTGTCGGATAGCTAAAATTAGGAGAGTAAGAAACGTCCTTTCCAGTAAGTAACTCTCCTTACGGCTCTCTTAAACCCGGATGCTGTCCCATCAAGTGAATTTACGTAGAATTGAGAAAATCTTTTTAAGAATTTAATTTTTATTAAAAAAAATCAGGGAAAACCCCATTAGGCAACCTCTAATAAATTGAGTTAAGCTACAGCAGAGATCATGATAATAAGGACGGACGCCCAATGCCCGGAGTCCCAGGTTATGTTAAAGATCCTAGAAGGGGGTAATTAACCCACATGGAGCAAGCAGTACATACGACCCAGGATGGCAAAACGATTATTGTTTTAACACCTACAGGTCGGTTAGATATCACCACAGCTTGGCAATTTCGCCTTAAGTTACAGGAATGCATCTCCAGAATCAGCCCCCACGTTGTGGTGAATTTAGGTCAAGTCAACTTTATTGATAGTTCTGGATTAACCTCACTGGTTGCTGGAATGCGAGATGCAGATAAGGTAAAAGGTAGTTTTCGTATTTGTAATGTTCATCCAGAAGCAAAATTGGTGTTTGAAGTCACCATGATGGATTCGGTATTTGAAATTTTCGATACCGAAACCGAAGCATTAGAAGGCGTCCCTCGTGGTATCGCAAGTTCTAGCTGAAATACCTAAATAATTGAATAACTGCTTTTTCAAGATAAATCCAAGGTGAATTCGATAAAACTTAATTTGGTGCGCGCGTTGCACATACCAAATTAATGTGAATCCGATTACGCTGTTTCAGCCGTGCGACGCGCGGTTGAAACGGCACAGAAATGTGCCCTGCACGACGTGCAGGGCACATTTCTGTGCATCTGTCGAAGTTCAGATCAAAACAAGTTTTGAAGAGAGTCGCAATTTATTAAGCGTTAGGCATGAGCCAGGAAAGATGTCCAGGCATAAGTCAGGATACCAATCACCCCTAACCCAACGACCATTTCCCGCTGTTCACGCCAAATGCGATTAAGACCATCCATCAAAAATCGGATGGTAGCGCGTCGTTCTTGGCTCAGTTCGACCATCAGTTCTCTGACTCGGACGTCCACTTCTTCTAGCGATACTTCCCCTCGCTGATAGGATGCTTCTAGCTCATTCAGCTTATGCCAGTAGGTATGGGTTGCGTTTAGGAGGTTTGGAAGCATGACGGAAAACCAATAGGTATACTTTTGTAAATAACCTAACGTGCTAGCCAAAGGGTTTTGTTCTGTAAAAAGTTAGAACCCGCCATAGTCCTTAGGCGGAATCTGCCTGCTTCCTGAACGCGAATTCGACAACGCACAAAAATGTGTCCCGTGCAACGCACGGGACACATTTTTGTGCCATTTTAGCTGCACAGTGCACGGCTGAAATGGCGTATCAAATTCACATCAATCTAGATAATCATTCCGTCCGGAATCACCGCGCCTTTAATAACGACGACAATCCCGTTTCGAATGTAAAATCCTTGTGATTCTCGCTCGGCTTCTTCGACCCGATCCTTGTTGATGATTTGCACATCACAACCGATACAGGCGTTTTTATCGATAATGGCACGGCGAATGGTGGTGTTAGCACCGATCCCCATCGGAACTTTAGGTAGTTCACAATCGGTTTTCCGTTCACTAAAGGGCTGATAGTAGTCAGCTCCCATGATCAAGGCATCTTGAATAGTGCTGCCAGCTTCTACCCGCGTCCGAATCCCCAGAACAGAGTGATGGATCTGGCAATTTTTGAGAATACAGCCTTCCCCAATCATCGACTCTGTCACCTGGCAATCTAACAGCTTGGTGGGTGGCAGATAACGCCCTCTCGTGTAGATCGGCGCATTTTCGTCATAGAAGCTAAACGGAGGATGGGGCTGTTGGGTGAGCGCCAGGTTAGCATCGTAAAACGCTTCGATGGTTCCAATGTCTTCCCAATAGCCGTCAAACAGAAACGCCTGAATATTAAACTCTTTGGACGAGGATGGAATAATTTCTTTGCCAAAGTCAGTCTGTTCAGGAACTTTCTTAAGCAGATGCATCAAAACATCTTTTTTAAATACATAGATGCCCATAGAAGCGATGTATGGGTTTTTCTTCGCTTCTTCTGGAGATAATCCTAACGTCGTTGTATCGACCTGCATTTGCTTCAGCGCATCCCCTTTGGGCTTTTCGCTAAAGTCAACCACTCGCCCTGAATCATCAATTTTCATCAGACCAAAGTCAGATGCCCGTTTCTCATCCATTGGGATGACGGAGATGGTGATGTCGGCATTCGTTTCGCGATGGCGCTGCACGAACTGGGTGTAGTCCATCCGATACAAATGATCGCCTGACAGAATCAGGTACTCATCTACGTCAAATTCCTGGAACATCCACAGATATTGCCGAACCGCATCTGCTGTTCCCTGAAACCAGTTAGGGTTTTCTGGCGTTTGTTGGGCGGCCAGAATTTCCACAAATCCCTCATGAAAGCCGGAGAAGCTATACGTGCGGGCAATATGGCGATTAAGGGACGCAGAGTTGAACTGGGTAAGAACGTAGATTTTATAAATGTCGGAATTGATACAATTACTAACCGGAATATCAATCAATCGATACTTGCCTGCTAGAGGTACAGCAGGTTTAGCACGCAGTTTGGTGAGCGGGTAGAGACGGGTGCCAGCACCACCACCCAAAATAATAGCTAGAACTCTTTTCACAACAACCTCTTAACGGCCAATCTTGATCCCACCTCCAGTGTCTGATTGAGGGGGTCAGTTTGCAAGAGGTAAAGGCTACATTGAGGAGTACTTTCTTGTCATTCTTTGGAAACATTTCGTCCATGGATTATTCTGCCGCTACTTCATTTCTGCAACAGGCTGATCCGACCCTCGGTTCTGTGATCACGCGAGTTGGGGCTTGTAAACTCACTCAGGAGCAGGGCGATCTGTTGTCTTGTTTGGCAGAAACGATTATTTATCAACAGCTTTCCGGAAAAGTGGCGGCTGTGATTCATCGGCGATTTCTAGAGTTGTATCCGAACCAATCCAGTCTTTCAGCATTTGATATTTTAAGCACACCTGACGAAGTACTTCGCAGTGCAGGTATTTCGCGTTCCAAAATTTCATATATTAAGGATTTAGCACGCTGTGTTCAGGAAGGATTGCCATCTCTAGATGAGTTAGAGGGTCTCGATGATGAGGCCATTATCAAAATCCTGACGCAGGTGCGGGGAATTGGACGTTGGAGCGTCCAGATGCTGCTGATATTTCGGTTGAATCGGCTGGATGTGCTGCCTGTGGATGATTTGGGAGTGCGATCGGCCATTCAAAAGCTATATAACCTGGAAGCTCTGCCGAATAAAAAAACGGTTGAGCAATTTGGGGCACCGTGGAGACCTTACTGTTCGATCGCCTCCTGGTATCTATGGCGCAGTTTAGAGCTTAAACCGTAACATTGCCGTCCCGGTAGCTATCTTGTACTAACGTGAATACGACGCGCAAAGACGTGCCATTTCAACCGTGCGGGGCACATCTTTGCGCCATTTCAGCCGCGCGACACGTGGCTGAAATGGCGCTATCAAATTCACGTTGTGCTACAGCCGTCGCAAGACTAGAACATTGAAAAGCCAGGAGGGCTGCGTCCCCAGCTAAGGAGTCCACCTCTGCACTCTGTCCTAATCTTGTGACTATGGCTATATCTTCGTGTTTGGAGTTAATCGCCGAGATAGCGGTGTTACGTAGGTTTGTGGTGGGTGTGCCAGTGGTGAGCAATATCGATACGGCGGCAAACCCAAACGTCTTTGTGGCCTTTAACGTAATCTAAAAATCGGGCCAATGCAGCGGCTCGTCCTGGTCTGCCGACTAGACGACAGTGCAGGCCAATATTCAGCATTTTGGGAGCCGTTTCGCCTTCGGCATAGAGGACATCGAAAGCATCCCGTAGATAGGTAAAAAACTGATCGCCAGAGTTAAAACCTTGAGGAGAGCCAAACCGCATGTCGTTGGTGTCGAGCGTATAGGGAATTACCAGATGAGGTTTGCCGTAACTGTAGATCCAGTAGGGTAAGTCATCAGCATAGCTGTCTGAGTCATACAGAAATCCACCTTCTTCCACGACTAAGCGCCGGGTATTGGGGCTGATGCGTCCGGTATACCATCCCAAGGGACGGCTACCCGTGACACGGGTGTGAATGGCGATCGCCTTCTGCATGTGCTCCCGTTCTTCGGCTTCACCAATGTACTGATAATCAATCCAGCGATAGCCGTGGCTGGCGATCTCCCAATTGGCTTCAAGCATGGCCGCCACAGCGTCCGGGTTGCGCTCTAACGCCATTGCAACGCCATATATGGTGACAGGCAGATCGCGTTCGGTAAAGAGTCGATGCAGCCGCCAAAAACCGGCTCGACTGCCATATTCGTAAATCGACTCCATATTCATATTGCGAACGCCGGGTAGCGGCACGGCCCCGATCGTTTCCGACAAAAAGGATTCTGACCCTAAATCACCGTGCAAAATGCAGTTTTCACCACCTTCTTCGTAGTTGATCACAAATTGCACAGCCAGACGAGCATCATTTGGCCATTCAGGGTTAATAGGATGGCGGCCATAGCCGACCATATCTCTAGGGTAGGGGGTGGGCATAGGGAGGTGATGAGATGGGGGAGATAGGGATGATGGGGGAGATAGGGGTGTAGGGTATGGGGTGTAGGGGGATAAATGAAGGATTTATTTCACCTTCCCCATCTTCCCGACCCTCCCTATCTCCCCCACCTCTCACTCTCTCACCCTCCCATGCGTTTTATCAATCGGCGGGAGTCAATTTTCAGCCCAGGGGTCGGGGATGTCTTCGGGGATGAAAAACTCTTGGGGTGGGCCTTGTGTGATCTCGATATACACATGCTCCAGACGGACGGGCTGACGTGAAATGGAGTCTAGCGGAATACCATCAAAGCGATCGAGAATGTCTCGTAATTCCAGAGGGTCTGGAAGCCAGAAGGCCAGTTCACCACCATAGCGTCGAGGGGTGAAGCTATGTTCACGGGCACGGGCAATCGCCCCTTCCTCATCAGGGGTATGCACTACCAAAATCTCCTGGGCGGGAATGCGCTGCCGCAATTCTGGCAAGGTACCTTCGGCTAACAGTTGGCCGCCTTTGAGAATGCCAATGTGTTGACACAGGCGTTCGGCTTCTTCCAGCAAATGGGTGGTTAATAGAATCGTGACACCCTGATGTTTGAGTCGTTTGATTAACTCCCAGACGTCATATCGCGCTTCGATATCGAGTCCGGTGGTGGGTTCATCCAGGATCACCAGTTTGGGTCGATGAACAAGCGCGATCGCTAAGCTCAAGCGTCGCTGCATTCCGCCGCTGAGGGTTTCGACAACACTAGTGGCACGATCGCTCAGATTCACCGCCTCCAGACAGGCTTGCACCTGCTGCTGGCGATCGCGCTTCGTCAGTCCATACAGCCGAGCGAAGAAGTCTAAATTTTCTCGACAGGTGAGCGAACGGTAGAGCAGATTTTCTTGAGGAGCAATCCCAATCCAATATTTGGTTGATTCAGAGACGGACTGACCGTTAATCTTGACGCTGCCTTGATCGGCTCGCAGCAAGTTACAGATGATATTAATGGTGGTAGTTTTTCCGGCTCCGTTTGGCCCCAGTAGTCCGTAGATATCCCCCGCTTGGATTGAGAAGCTTAAATCTTGCAAGACGGGGCGATCGCCATACGCCTTGTGCAAATGCTTGATCTGTAGCGCCAGCGTCACAACTTTCTCTCCAACTGAACCATGCGACGGTAGGACACCCAGCCTCCAGCCAGCATTACAGCCGCAAACACGGCTAAAAACCAAAAATGCGCCGCAATCTGGGACAAATCGTCACCAGAGGCTAAAACCCCGGTCAATGCTTCATTCATATGATAAATCGGGTTATATTCCGCCAACCGCAATAAAGTCGCCGGAAACAGAGATGCGGGTAGAAACACACCCCCCAAAATCAACAGCGGCACGCCAAAGGCTGCAACTAGGGCGTTAACATCTTCCGTGCGGCGGGCAAGCTGCGTCCCGATCACAAATCCAACGCCCACATAAGACGCGATGCTAAGCAGAATGATCACGAGTCCCAGCAGCACCGAACCGTTGAGCTGCGCTCCCAGAAAGGCAGCTAGGGTATATACCAGCAGTGTTTGGCCCATGCCAATACACAGATGAGCCAGGAAAATCCCCAGGAAATACGAAATACCACTCAGGGGCGAAATAAATAGCCGCTTTAGAGTACGCTGTTCACGTTCTGATACCACCGTGGCAACACTGCCGCCCAGGCAGCTAAAAAACAGGGCTGCCCCAACTAGAGTACCCGGAGCCGCATTTTCAAAGGCATCGGCGGTTGAGAGTTTAGCGCGTTCGGCCAGAATCAGGCCATTGAGCAACAAGACTAAAATTGGAAAGATCGCCCAGAAAATAAGCGATCGCTTGCGTCGCAACAGTTCCGTCAAAATGCGCTGCGCGACGGCTGTCGTTTCCTGCCAATATTTGAGCAACTGTCGATTGTCCCTTTGCTACAATCCCCGTCATCATACCCTATTGGAATCTATAGCGAATGACAACCCTGATTGTTCACGGCACCCCTATTAGCACTTACGTCCGCACGGTTCGACTGTTGCTCGAAGAAGCAAATGCAGCCTATGAACTCAAAGACGTCAGCATTTTTAACGGCGATACTAATTCCGCCGAGTATCGGGCCAAACATCCTTTTGGCAAAGTGCCCACGCTAGAGGCGGACGGCAACATCATCTATGAAACAGCGGCGATTACAGAGTATCTCGATGAAGTCGTTGCTACTCATAAATTCAGCCCTGCTGATTCGCTCCTCAAGGCTCGGATGCGCCAGATTATGGCGATCGTTGATAGCTATCTTTATGCACCTGCGATCGGCACCATTGTGATTCAACGGCTGATTGTGCCCAGTCAAGGTGGGACGCCAGATGAAGACCGGATTCAAGGGGCGATCGCTCCTTTGACCACAGCCATAAACGCGATCGAAGCTCTCGCTACAGGCACACCCTATCTGCTCGGCAGCACGCTCACCCTTGCGGATTTCTATCTCATCCCCATCTTTATCTACCTTTCCAAGACGCCAGAGTTTGAGACTGTAATGCCTCAAGCTCCTAAGCTCAAAGCCTGGTGGGAAGAGGTTAACAAGCTTCCAATCGTCCAAAAAGTTTGTGGATAATACCTTAATGTTTGCAAGCGCAGCAAAGCCGCGCTTGCAAACATTAAAAACCTGATTTTAATTAAGCCGACGTGAATTCGATAGCACCAATTCACCCGCCCGACGGGCGGGTGAATTGGTGCAAAATGGTGTCCCACACGTCGCGCGGGACACAATTTTGCGCATTCGTCAAATTCACGTTGATCCGTGTCCTCAAATCATCGTTTTAATTTCAGCAGTTCTTCTAAAGAACCGAGGAGTTTAATTCTGGCCGATAAAATTTGAGCGTCAGAATTCAAGATGAAAGACCAGGCCACATGCACGCCAAATAGCGAAGTTTGAACTTTGCCACCAACATTGAATTCGGTATCTCCGTTTTCTAACGGCGTGGCTGTTCCTTTGATGGGATAAAGCGTCATACCTTTGGCTTCTGCTTCGAGGTACTGGGCGATCGCCTCTGGCCCCACCACCGCATCTTCAAACGGCGGCAGCAGTGCCCCTTCGGGAGCAAACAAATTCGCGGTTGCCTGAAATTCTCCCGCATTTAAAGTTTCAAAATATTGAGCGATAACGGGTTCTGAAATGCCTTCAATAGCAAGCGATTCAGCTCTGGTCGATTCAAGCTGGGTTGTCATAGGTTTCGTGTGTAGGGTGTCCACTGACGCTGCTCTGGTCAACGATTCAACATCTGCAAAAAGTTTAATCGGCAGTGCCGACCAACGCCTGTTCCATTGGGGAGAATATAGGCATGACTCACTCCACTGAATCTCCCGCCTCGACTGCCAGCCCTGAGCGACACGTTAGCCCGGAGCAGATTAAGCAAAAAGCGCTAGATCTGGGATTTCACAAGGTTGGAATTGCCAGAGTCGATCCGTTTACTTCCGGAGAATTTGCGTCACAGGCTACGCAACAAATCGATGCTTTAAATCGCTGGTTGGCGCAAGGCTACCAGGCCGACATGGATTGGATGGCGAATCCCAAACGGCAGGATATTCGCCAGGTCATGCCTTCAGTGCAATCGGTGATCTGCGTTGCGCTCAACTATTACACGCCGCATCAGCGACCCAATGGTAAAAACTATGCCAAGATCTCGCGCTATGGTTGGGGGCGAGACTATCACCGGATTTTGCACAAAAAACTAAAAGCCTTTGCCATCTGGCTAGAAGCGCAGGGTGATGGCATTCAGGCCCGTTACTATGCCGATACTGGCCCGGTGCAGGATAAGGTGTGGGCCGAGCGAGCCGGAATTGGATGGATCGCCAAAAACAGCAATGTAATCACGCGAGAGTATGGCTCCTGGGTGTTTTTGGGCGAGATTCTAACCAACCTGGCGCTAACGCCCGATCGCCCTCATACCCAGCACTGCGGTACCTGCACTCGCTGTCTCGACGCCTGCCCCACGGGAGCCATTACTCAACCGTTTGTCGTCGATGCCAACCGCTGCATCGCGTACCACACGATTGAAAATCGAGCCGAAGAATTGCCAGAGGCGATCGCCCCGCATTTGCAGAACTGGGTAGCCGGATGCGATATCTGTCAGGACGTGTGCCCCTGGAATCAGCGGTTTGCCCAAGAAACGGATGTCGTTGAATTTCAGCCCTATCCCTGGAACGTGGCTCCAACGCTGGCAGAATTGGCCAATCTATCAGATGAAGAATGGGATCAGCGGTTTCCAGCGTCGGCTCTGCGCCGGATTAAACCAGAAATGCTCAGACGAAATGCCCGCACAGCCGCGCAAGATTGGCCAGAATCACAGCGTGATGGCGATTAAGGAAGAATTTTGGCATGATTGGGCATAGATCGTCTAAGCTAGCTGAAAACCCTTTGTATTCTTTGTGGAAACCTTAATCGTGTTCAAGCGTGTTACGTCCATCTCTCTTTTAGCTGTTATGGGGCTGTGGGGAATTGCTCAGCCTGTTCATGCACAGGCACTCGTTCCTCATGTGTTGCAGTTGGATGCTAACCGATTAGAAGAGCAGGGATTAAGCTTGGCTCAAGAAGCCGCTCAACTCGCACAATTTCAACAGTTTGAGTTGGCCTTACCAAGAGCACAACTGGCTACCCAGTTGCTTCCCAATAATGCTCAGTCTTGGGCACTGTTAGGCAGTTTATACCTCCAGTTAGAACAACCCGATCAGGGCATTACAGCCTTGCGTCGCGCGCAAGCATTAGACGCGCGAAATCCAGCTATTTTGTTTGCGCTCGGTTCCGCTTACTTCCGCAAGCAAGACTACGCCCGCTCCATCGAGTATCTACAGGCCGGGTTGCGGCTTAAATCGGATGTACCAGGAGCCTTGTTTGACCTGGGCAACGCTTACTTTATGTTGAAGCAATACGATCAGGCGATCGCCCAATATCGCAAAGCGGTAGACCTGGATGACAAGTTTTGGCCCGCTATCAACAACATTGGTCTCGTCTTATTTGAGCAGGGCAATGTCGATGGTGCCCTTCAGCAATGGCGCTCTGCCGTGGCGATCGATGGCAGTCAGGCTGAACCTCAACTGGCGATCGCCATTGCGCTCTATGCTCAAGGCAATCAAGACCAGGCATTATCAGCCGGTGAAGCGGCGCTGCGGATTGACGACCGCTATGCTGATCCCAACTTTTTAAAGGAAAATCTGTGGGGCGATCGCCTGCTCACCGCCGCAAGAACCTTCCTTCAGTTGCCTCAAATTCGCGATACGATCGCTCAAATTAGTCGCTCCGGTTCATCCGAATAACGGAATCTCCTCCTGATTCAGGCTCAATCCTTGAGTAAAAAAGCAAGTAGAACCGAGAGATGTCAACCATTCTCATTTTGAAACCCATCTCGGGTTTTGCGCGCCCGACAGACGTGTAAAACTCGAAGTGGGGGGCTGTCATTCAAAACCTATGAAGAACGCTTTTATTGTTCCGATTACCTGCGTCTTGGCCTTCAGCGAATTCGTCGCCATCCCTGCGACGCTAGCTTCCACAGGATTATCGCCACATCAGTCAAGCCCCTCTATCCTGAAGCAACCAGCAGCGCACCCAATCGCGCAACTGCGAACACCTGTTCAGCAGCGGAGTCCGTCGCGCGATCGCGTTGCAGGATTGCTGCGCTTTACCGTCCGGCGAGGCGGGCCGTCGCGCGATCGCGTTTCGGGAATTTCTCGCGGCGGTTCATGTAGTCCGGATGGTACTCCAGTCCAGTTAACGCCCCTCCTACCCAGGAGCACAACTACCACTGCCAGCAATACGTCGATTCCGGTGGAACTAACAGCGTCGGCTCGGCCTGCCTTTTTCGTATATGTTCCCCGAAATCAGGCTCAGGCGGCGCAGTTCACCTTGACGGATGACGATCAGCAGCCCATTTATCAAACCACCTTTGCCGTATCCGCCCAACCCAGTGTCGTTGGCCTACAGGTGCCCAAAGAAGTGACTGCCCTGCAAGTGGGCAGCACGTATCACTGGATGTTGACCTTGCAGTGCGACCCAGTCGATCGATCGGGAGATGTGATCACCGAAGGGTGGGTGCAGTGGACTGAATTAAGCCCAACTCAAACGAGTTTGTTTGATCGAACCACGTCGGGCGATCGCCCCACCTTTTATGCTCGCCTTGGCATCTGGCACGATACCTTATCGAGTCTGGCGCTGTTGCGATTGGCCAATCCGAATGACGCCAATTTAAGGGCCAACTGGACGAGTCTCTTAAATTCGGTCAATTTAGCGTCGGCTGTCGCTGAAGCACCGATTGTAAATATTAATCTCGATACTGCAAACAGCGCATCCTGCGGATGCAGCCCAACTCGCCCGTAACACTGCCGTCTCGGAGGTTAACGGGTTGGGGGAGAGTGACAGTTAAAACCGCCGCCACTCAAGCCAAACCTGCGATCGCAGGTTGCAAAAGTCCCAGTCTGCCGAGGCAGACTTCGTCCGGGTAACCGCGAATTCATTCGCTAGCTACAGTCCCACGAAAATGGCTGGACGGTTGTGCCCTGAAGCGTTTACCGGGCAGCCATAAACGTTGCCCACATTTGCTCGTAAGCATGTTCTACCTCACGGGTAAACTGCTTGCCATTCCATAATGGAGCTGTTTGGCGAGACTGCCACAACTTTTGAGCAACCTGCTGTCGTAACTTAGCGTCTTTGCCTAAACGAATGCCCCATTCAACATACTCTTCATCACTCCAGGCAATCCCTTCTGTAATCCCGGCATTCACCATCATGGTGTAGCTATTGCGAGCGGCAAACTGTTGACCCACTCGCGTCACCAGTGGAATGCCCATCCACAGCGTTTCTAAAGTTGTCGTTGCGCCGTTATATGGAAAGGTATCGAGGACGATATCCGCGATCGCCAGGTTAGCTCGATGGCTTTCTTCATTGCGATCGCGCGGCAAAAATCGTAGGCGATCGCGGCTGATTCCAAACGCCGCCGCCTCTTGAGCAAACAATTCACGCATCGACTGTTCATCGCCCAAGCCTTTCACCAAAAAGTAGCTGTCGGGAACCTGACTCAGAATTTGCATTTGCAGCCGCACGGTGTCGGGATGGCGCTTATAGGCAAACTGAGCGCTGAGATACACAACCGCATCGGCGGGAATATCTAGCTGATCGCGCCGCAAGGTGGGCACATCCACTTCAAACCCATCAACCGCGACATAGGTTTGAGGCAACCGCCAGATGCGCTCAGCGTAATAATCCTGAGCATCATCGGGCAACACATAGGGATCGGCCAGGAAATAATCGATGGTTGGCAGCCCCGAGGCATCCAACCCCAGCCAGGTCACTTGAATGGGCGCGGGTTTCAACGCCATCACGTTACAGGTTGGCAAAGACGTGAGGCTATCCAAATCAACCAGAATGTCAATCTCATCCTCGCGGATAGACTTCGCGATGCCCAGTGGATCGCCCTCAAACGCACAGGCACGAGTCGCTTTATCGGCAAACCACTGACGCGAAAACGCATCCATATGCTGAGGCTGCACAAAGTAGACATAAACCTCAAAGCGATCGCGATCAAAGTGCTGAAGCAGCCAGCGACTTAGCCAGCCAATCGAATGTCGATAGAGAAATTGCGACAGGTATCCAATTCTCAGCACCTTGCGATCGGGCGATCGCGTTAACGGTGCGGCAGGATACGGCTGGTAGTCTGTCACATGCTGTTTGAGATAGGCATCGAGTCCGGCCTGATACCACTGGACTACCTGATTTTGCAACAGCCGATTTTCACGCGGCGTATCGTTGAAGTAGGGATAGAAGAACAGCGGTGCGCAGATCAGCGAAATGTCCGCCAAGCGATCGCCATTGATATCTTGCTCTGCCAGGAGAGCCTGCAATAGCTCGGTCTGCCGTTGTAGCACCGCGCTGGCCTCAGCCCATTGGGTTCCCGTATTCATCAGCCCGCGCAGAATGAGGGCATTGCCTAGAATTTTTTGCGTCAGGGTTTGGCAGGTGTCATAGTAGCGTCGCGCCAGTTCGATGCCCTCGCTGTAACGGTGGCTGTCCTGACAAGCACAGCAAAGTTGATACAGCACATCGGGGCGATCGCCATCCAACTGCATCGCCAGACGGCCATATTGATAAGCCAATCGCCCCACGCGCGGATACTCCCGCAGCTTGATCATCGTAGCGACCAGTAAATCAACCAGAGCGTCACTCTTCTCCAGATAAGGCAGACACGCTTCTGCCAGATCAGCCACAGGAGGATACTGAACGGCATCCTGCAACAGGTGTTCTAAAACTTGCAACAGCAGTGCTGAATCAATGTCTTGAGGAGAATCAGCCTGGAGCTGATCAGTAATCCCCAGTGTCGTCAGGTACTCTGCCGTAAACGTGTTGAGGGTAAGAGACAGGTCAATCAGATGCAGCAGGTTGTTGACATCCGCAGGAGCGATTTCCTGACTGTGTTGCCGGATCACCCAGGCAATTTGCAGGTCATTCCCGGCTTCCCGTCGGCTTGCCTCTGCTTGAAGCACCTGAACCAGTTCTTGCGTCCACGTTTCTGTTTCATCGGGCGTCCCTTCTGCGATCGCCATTAGCCAGGTCATTTGAGCATCGGCTTCTTGCCCTTGCAGCACATGAATCAAGCCCAGATACCAGTAGCCCATCCGAGAATCCGGATGGGTTTCAGCCAGATACTCACAGACAGAAGCGGCTTGCTCGTATTCACTCTGAGCCAGGAGGTGAATCAGTTGCAGTTCCAGATCGCTCAGAGACGGCATGGAGGAATGAAGGTTTACCATAACCCAAAAAGAAACAGCGAAAGTGGGGGATGTTGCTGTTTCCTATTATTCCCAAGTAGCGTGATTAACGTGAATGGGGTGTAGCGTGTGGGGTGTTTTAATAGCACTCCAGCGTATCGCGAGTATCGCGGCCTGTTTTAGGATTCGTGCCCTGAGCAATTTCGCACAGCTTTTCCTGCACATCCTGACGCAATAAAACATCGGTGAAGTCTGCACCCGCGATCGTTGCGCCATCGAAATTGGCATTGAAGGCAAATGCCCCTTCTAAAACCGCATTGGCGAAGTTGGCTCCCACAAATCGGGCTGAATCCAGCGTGGCATAGCTGAGATTGGCATCCTCAAAGTTCGCCTTCTCTAAATTGGCCCCAAAAAAGCTGACCCCCTGTAAGTCGGATTGGCTAAAGTTGCTGCCCCGCAGGTTGGCTTTGGTAAAACTAGAGTCGGTGAGCACCCGACCAGAAAAATCGGCGTTTATCAGAAATCCCTTGTTGTAATCCTCTGCAAAGGCCAGAGCAGGGTGAAGGAACGCGATCGCCCCTCCCAAACTCATACAAAATAGCGCAAGGCAAGCCCAACGAATAAGCGTCTGGACGAATGGCTTACCTGACTTGAACGGATGAGACTGACAGATCCTACCGAGCATTGGGATGAATGAGTGAAACGACCAAAAATTTGCTCTAACTTGATCCTACCTGAATGTGGGATGGGGATTCTAAACAAGGTGTTGTTGAATCGTGGGTATGGCGGGTGCCAAATAAAAAAGATGAGGTAGGCCGACTCGCAGAAGATCTGGTCGCGCAATGGTTGGTTGGCAAAGGCTGGAGCATCGTACAGCAGCGATGGCGGTGCCGTTGGGGAGAGTTGGATTTGGTGATGCAGGCTCCGGCGATCGCCTCTTCCCATCCTGCCGTGCTACCTTCACTCGTCTTTGTCGAAGTCAAAGCCCGCAGTCATGGCAATTGGGATAACAACGGATTGCTATCGATTACGCTGCAAAAGCAACACAAACTTTGGCAAGCCGCAGAGCTATTTCTGGCTACCCTACCCGATGGGTTCAATCAACCCTGCCGATTTGATGTCGCGTTGGTCAGTTGCCGTAAGCTGCCGATGCAAACTGGGTCTCCGCTTACCCCCATCATTCAACCAGGACGACCGGTATACATGAACGGCTACAGCCTGACGCTCAGCCACTATATTCAAAATGCATTTACAGAGATGTGATCTAGCTGTAGTCATGTCCGTTAGGATATCGAAAACCAAGGGGAGTATGGGGGCTTCGCCCCTGCACCCCGTCCTAACCCGAATGAATACGCGCAAAAAAAGAGGCGTACATTGTACGCCTCTAGACTCATCAACCCAGACTTGTTAGCTATCAATCAGAACATGAAGAGAAAATAGAGCGTGGTTTACGAACCGTTTAATTGAAGAGTAATACAGACGTAAACTCTTGCTTTTGCTAACCCTTCATCTCTACGCTAAAGTTGATTAGGCAAGGGTTTCAGGGCAATATCCCAATCCCTGAACAAACTGCTTGCGGAATTCTTCAATTTCACTACGATCGGGACTGCCATGAGAAACAACGGCAACTTGATAACGACGCATTACATCAACCGGAGATTGTCCCGTTTCTAAACCCCAGAGCGCCATCCGTACCCGAATTTCCGGTTCATAGGGGATGCCTAACTCGTTAAGAAAGGCTCTAAAGTCCCCATCCTGTTGCTCACTTAATGGATTGCTGAGCTTAACTTTAACAACCCATCCATCAATTTGATGAATGACTGTCATAAAACGAACGGGAAGCCAAGGGGTTGAATGGAGATATTCAACTACCCGGAGGGTAAGGCTGGCATTTGCGAGATAGTAAACATATTCCATCATCTTGAAAGGCTCGGACGAGGCACAAGCAAATGCTACATACTTATTCTCACGAGAATTCACGCAAACCACTAGGGGAGAACCCCCCGAACTCGTATGGGGAACTTCACCCAATTTGCTTCACCCAATCTGGTGTTTTTTCATGCTTTTAGTCCATGGAGGACTGTAACTTGCCTGGGATCATGCTATGACACACTCTCAACTGTCCTCATCTGTAGAGCGCTCTGAGCAAGCCATTGAGCGATCGCTCACGTCTGAATCATCAGACGATTTGCTGCTGTCTGCCTATGACTATGACCTGCCACCTGAACGCGTCGCACAAAATCCTGCTGTCCCGCGAGATAGTTCCCGATTGCTGGTTTTAAGCTCTCCTCAGCAGCATCACCACCACATCTTTCGGGATTTACCGAATTTGCTACGGTCAGGGGATCTGCTGGTGCTGAATGATACTCAGGTCATTCCAGCCCGAATGTATGGCCAAACGGCAGGGGGTGCGCAGGTTGAAGTGCTGCTGCTGGAAGAACAAAGCCATCATCGCTGGCTGGCTCTAGTAAAGCCAGGACGACGGTTGAAAGTGGGAACTCAGGTGCAGTTTAAACCGCGCCCTGATGCCGCTCATCCTGCGCTAACGACGTTAAATGCCGTCGTGATTGACCGAGATGAAGCAACTGGAGGTCGCGTTTTAGAATTTGACCTGCCGCCGGAGCGATCGCTGCTACAAATCCTAGATTCCTTCGGACAGGTACCGCTCCCTCCCTACATCACCGATTCGCAAGCCAACCCCGATCAGTATCAGACGGTCTATGCGGAGGCGTCCGGTTCGGTAGCGGCACCTACGGCAGGGCTGCACTTCACGCCTGAACTGTTGCAGCAGTTGCAAGCGCAGGGCATTCAGCAAGCTTTTATTACGCTGCATGTTGGAGTCGGCACGTTTCGCCCTGTGGATGTTGAGAACATTACGACCCACACCATGCACGCCGAGTGGATCGAGGTTTCACCAGAAGTCGTTGAGCAGATTGAACAGACGAAGGCCAGAGGCGGACGCGTAATTGCCGTTGGCACAACGGCGACGCGCACGCTAGAGGGAGCGGCCCAAAGCGGAACGCTCCAACCCTATTGCGGTAAAACGAATCTGTTTATCTATCCCGGCTATCAGTGGCGTGTGGTAGATGGACTGATCACCAACTTCCACTTACCCAAATCCAGCCTGATGATGCTGGTGAGCGCGCTGATTGGCAGATGGCGGTTATTGGAACTGTATCAGGAGGCGATCGCCCAAAACTACCGATTCTATTCATTCGGAGATGCCATGCTTATCCTTCCCGAAGCCAAATGCCTGCCGTAGATAGAGACGTGCCAGTGGCACGTCTGTACAGCCAGTGGCACGTCTGTGCAGCCAGTTTAGTTCACGCATTCTTTACAGGCAGAAATTTCTTGCAGGCGGGAAAATTGCGGAATGTGGTAAGTGATCTCTGTAGAGTGCAGGGTAAGTGAATTCACCTTTCCCGGAGTGGCCTATGCCTGTCCTGCGTCCCCCCGCACGCGTCTTGATCAACAATGCTCGGTTTAGTGCGGCAGATCTGGCCGCCTTACGGCAAGCCATTCAAGCTCGTATCGCAACAGTGGAGGATGCAAAGGCGATCGCCACAGCGTATGCCGATACCTTAGAAGCAGGTGTGGGTAGCCAACTGCGGGCCTTACTGCGACGGTTGGGCAATACAACCGAAGTCGCGACTCCGATTCTCAACCTGGCGGATAATGCCGCGTTGCTCAGCGGTCAGCTCATTCTGCCGGACAGCGGACGCAGACACTTCTCCGTGCGCCATGTGCAGCGTGCGCTGATCGCGCTGGCCAGCCGCACCAACCAACTGGCATACATGTTGCCCCAGGCCGGAGCGGATGGGGATTACGGCAACGAAACCACACTGGCCGTCCGAGCCTTTCAACAAAAGCACGGATTGTCTGTGACGGGCAAAGTGGATGGCAAAACCGCCAAGGCGATCGATCAGGAATTGCGGAAGACGCAGGCCCCCGGCATTATGACGGCAACACCTGAGGATATCGTGCGTGCAGCGATCGAACTGTGTACAGGCTCCGTCGCCCTCAACTACGGTGTTCCCCAGCCCTGGGTCAATCTCGATCCCAACCACAGCGTTCCGGTCGATCGCCCCTTTATGTCGCTCACCAATCGCTGGAAATGCAATCTATTCGGCGGAAATGTGTTGCGGAAAGGGGGATATGAGCCACCCTACTACGGCAATCAGGGCAAAGGGGAATACCCCAATGCGAACCAGTGGTTTAAGTGGAGCGATAAGTATGGCCCCCGCTTTGGCAATCGAGTTCACTTCCAACTGATCGACGAGGTAGCCGTTTCGTCTATGCCCTGGGAAGAGGCAAAACGGGCGATCGCCGTTTTCCTGGCTAAAGCAAAACCGGGTGACTTTTTGATGCAAGATCATCCCGGTTCTCAAGTTGCCGATGGTGGACACACACGAGTTGCTACAGCCACCCGTTTTACGATCGACGGCACGGTTTCATTTGCCCAAGCGCAATATGACCAGGCTGGAATTCAACAGGAAGGAGTAGATGACCTGATGGGTTCAGAAACCATCTGGCTTTTACGCCCCAATTTGAGAATGTAAGAAGAAGGTAAATTCGACAATAGCGTAAGAACGTGCCCCGCGCGATGCGCGGGGCACGTTCTTACGCTATTTCAGCCGCACGACGAGCGGCTAAAGGCGCTATCGAATTCACAACCTTTACGCCACTAGCCCCGATCGCAGTGCTCTTACCGCCGCCTGCGTGCGGTCATCGGCGCAGAGCTTGTTGAGGATATTGCGGACGTGGGTTTTGACCGTTCCGACGGTGATGTAGAGACGATTGGCAATCTCTTCATTGCTGCATCCAGCCACAATCAGTTCCAGAACCTCTAGCTCACGAGCCGTTAATGGCGTGATTTCGAGAAGCTGGCTGTATTCGTTATCCGCCGCGATCGCCACAGTTGCCCCTGGCGCACCCGCTTTACCGCCAGAGGGCTGAAGCTGACGATTGTGTCGCAGAACGATACGAGCGATCGCCGGATCAATCCAGTTGCCACCCTGATATGTTACCTGGAGCGCTTGCAGCAGGTTTTCAGCACTGGAATCCTTCATGCAATATGAGTCAGCTCCAGCCGCAAATGCAGCAAGAACAGCCTCTTCATCATTTTGCAGCGTCAACATCATCACCTTGGTCATAGGTGAATCTGGGGTTTCACCGTCTGCTTGAAATTGTTTGTACTGCTTTGTAACTTCAATTCCATCAATGCCAGGGAGACCAATATCAACCACAGCAACATCTGGCCTGGTGTTTTTAAGGAGTGTCAGACCTTCTACTCCGCTACCCGCCTCACCCACGATTTCGATATCGCTGCTCCGCTGTAGCGTCATGCGAATCCCCATACGGGTAAGGTTGTGGTCTTCCACTAAGGCAACACGAATTGTATTCATAGGTGTCTTCCTAATTTTCGATTACCGAAAATATATAAAGTACTTCTTTGGTATGCAGTATTTCAATTTAAGTGGAGATGGTAAAAAAAACACATGCGTCGATAGAGGTAAGCAGGGCTATGCCTAAAGGCATATTTGATCATTTAATAAGCATGGTTTTAAACCGTTGAAGTAGATTAAAGCGATTTAACCTCTACAATATCAATTTCTAATATAGCAGCCTCAAAAAGTACTGCGTTGCGAGAAGTGCAGCTTGATAAGGATGCAATTCTCATTCCTTATTTTAGGATCGCTATATCTATAAAGATGTATGCCTACCTCAACTGTTTTTATCAACCATTCTTTTTATAAATACTTCGATTCAGGAATATGTATCTCAGTCTCCTTTTAAGTGTGAGATAAAGGAATTGTGAGCAGCGTACTTTGAAAGGATGCAAGCTTACAGCCCCTAATTTGGCACTGTTTTAAAACCATTACGTTATGCAGAAAACAGTTTCAAACCTTCTCTTGCAAACCATTTGAGATAGCCGACAACTATGAATCTTATTTCTTTGGGTGTAGCGTAAAAATGGGAAGTTAAACCTCCTGGTGGAAAGTGTTGCGTTTTATTTCGTCTAGAATCAAGCCATAACCAATTGAGGAAGAAATGCACTACAGGTTAATAGGTTTAGAACGTAGATTTAACCGTTTCGTTTGTTTCAGGTCTGAATATAGGCACTCCACATTAGCCATAGCAACTTGATCGTTCTGAGTACCTATTGACTCTAGAGTTCGACCTTTTGGTTTGATTTTCATATTACAAACCTGACGTTGAAGCATTTGAAAATGATTAACCTAACTCAACTATTATCGGGACTGAATCCACTTCATAAAGTTCGTCAGCAGCTCGATTCTATAGAGATCCGCAATCCGGAAACAGCTCGATTCATCTGCAAAATCATTCCCTCTCACTGCCCATTTGAACGGGAAATTAAAATTGGCGATCGCACTCTTCTTCGCATTCCGCCCCTCTGCAAGCTCAACCCGGTTTATGAACAACTGGTCAGCTTACGATTCAAGTCTCTGATTTACCTGGCGGATGAATGTGGTGAAGACATCATGCAATATTCATAAACCGTCTAGCCTTCCAGCTTTACAAGCGACTCACAGACCGTCATGCTAGAAACCGTTCATAGATCTATGGAGGTTTTGCAATGACGGCAGGAATTGATCCCGTTAAGTTGATGAAACAGCAGGTTGGAAAAGCCGCCGCCGAGCGGGTACAGTCGGGGTCAATTGTTGGATTGGGCACCGGATCAACCACAGCCTACGCGATTCAATTCATTGGAGAGCGGTTACAGTCTGGTGAGCTAAAAGATATCAAGGGTGTGCCGACTTCGTTTCAAGCGATCGTGCTGGCTCGCCAGTATGGAATTCCGTTGGTGTCTCTGGATGAGATTGACCGCATCGATGTTGCGATCGATGGTGCCGATGAGGTCGATCCCAACAAAAACTTGATTAAGGGTGGCGGCGCGGCCCATACGCAGGAAAAAATTGTCGATTCCCTGGCAGAACTCTTCATTGTGGTAGTCGATAGCTCCAAGATCGTCGATCGGCTAGGGTCTACCTTTTTGCTGCCCGTCGAGGTCATTCCGATGGCGGTGTCCCCGGTGATGAAAGCGATCGCCAAACTCGGCGGCAAACCCGAACTGCGGATGGGCATCAAGAAAGCAGGGCCAGTCGTGACCGATCAGGGGAACCTAGTGATCGATGTGAAGTTTGATAGCATTGATGACCCAGCAAACCTGGAAAAGACTTTAAACAATATCCCTGGCGTACTGGAAAACGGCCTCTTTGTTGGCGTAACCGATATCGTCTTAATCGGTGAAGTCAAAGACGGTCAAGTTAGCGTTCGCGAATTTTAATGTGAATTCAGAAATGGGCCTTTAGAAGTGCTGCGCATCGCATGATATCCCTAAAGGCCCAAATTTTATGTTGAACGTTGTGCAACGTGAATTCGGTAGCCCAATTTTTCATGTGCGACATGCACATACAATCAGGCGTTTGGGAGAGTTGCGCGACGCGCAACTCTCCCAAACGCCCATTCATCAAATTCACGTTTATGCAGGTTTTGAAAACTGGTTAAGGTGGCGCGCTAATAGTTTCGTCTTCAGGCCATATTCGATCGCCTCTAATATTCGAATCACACCTGTCGTATTAATCATTTCTGGAATTTTGCCTGCCCGCTGAATCGCTTGCATCGCCTTATCCGTTAGCTTATGGCTGGTGTAGCCTGTCATCACCAGCACTAAATCAGCACTTGCAATATGGCTTTCGGCCTGCCCTGCCATTTGAGGGCCAGCTTGAGCCGTACACCAGACCAGGGTTACGCCGGAGTCCCTTAAGCGATTGCGGACAGCGGTTTCCAGGCGATCGTGTCCACCAAAAATTACGACTTTTCCTTCCAGTAGCGTATAAGGATTGGGACGTTTTTCAGAAGAGCGATGGCGAACGCGAGGCTGTACTTCTGGCCCTCGCTCCACACGGGCACGGTTTTCTAGCGCTTTGTTGTAGATAAAGCTCAAGGTTTGTTCATGAGTGCCGCGCAGGCGAGCTACCGGGCCTTCTTCACTGAGCGTATTAATCTGGTTTATCAAAGCCTCTACGACTTCTTCGAGTGAACCGATCGCCTTCAAATCGTGAATGTAGCCTCGAATAGCGATCGCCGCATCGGTTGCACTGAAGAAGTCATCTTGTTCAGCAATCATATCCAGCAAATCTTGCTTTAGGGCTTGCCGCCAGCGAGTCGCCTGTTCGGTTAAGCGTTCATCCAACAATCTTTCTTCGTTTAGAATGAGCTGCCGATCGACCATTTGGGTCGCCAGCAAGGGAGCTTCTGCTAGTTTTTGCCGTAAATCAGCCGCTTTTTCCTGTAATTTTTGACGAGTAATACTTTCTACAAAATCTTCCGTCGTTAATGCCTCTAGCATTTGCTCAACTTGCGCCAGTAGAGGGTTCAGACGGTCTTGAATATCTTGAAGCGCTTTTTGTATTTGCTCATCGCGCTGTTGCTGTAACCGTTTTTCTTCTAGTTCAATTCGGGCTAAGGATAGTAAATCCTGTACCGACGTTTCTATGTCATCCAACTCTGAAATATCCATAGGTAAGGTTTGCAATAAAGTGACAAATGGACGGCGATCGCCGTCTAAAAAATGATTTAGCTGGATTTAGCTTCTTGTAGCTGTAGACCTTATAGATGCAGATGGGGTGCGAGGGTGAAACCCCTGGCTGGAGACAAAGCCCACATACATCCTTGGTTTTCAATGTCCTAATGGACATAGCGACAGCTATTGATGGGAAAGCAGAAGAGTACCAACCGGAGGGGCGTAGTGTCAAACGGTTGGATAGCCCTGTATAAACAGTCTTGTATAAGATGATACCCGATTCAAATGGTTGAATCCGGTCTAATTAGAATACGCAGTAATCCGAGTAGAACAACTGCTAATCCAAATCAATGGAGCTTATCTTTGATTGTCTATCACATCTTGTAGCCAGAATGCCAAACCTGGGTTTTGGCAATGACATAAACGCTGGTTGAGAGCACCTGGGGGGAAAGTGACTCGTTGGAGCGTCTA
>DATNPS010000477.1:0-6314 GCA_036703095.1 Crinalium sp.
ACCGGAATGCGTTGGAGTGAGGCAGGATTTAATCACTTGTTGCACTTGCGTCTAGCTTGGGTCAATGGACGTTTTGATCCCCTGTTCGCTGACCACCCTTTAACCCTCCACCTCTACTCCCCCAACCGCTAGGTGCGCCCCAACAAACCCTAATCCCTTCATGCCTCGGTTGGTTGGACTCTGGGGTAGGTCTGCTTGCAGCAGCGGTTTGAATAGTCGAATCCAGTAGAGAGCCGCTAGACCCAGTGGAAGGCTGACATATTCATCCTCTAAGTGGTGAGCCGCTCCAGCAGTGCTATCTGCCATTCGGCAAATTACCCGCAGCAGTGCCAATTTATCGAAATGGAGGGTTCGGGAACCGGATAAAACCTCGTACCTTTCAGGTCGGGGATACAGAACGGTTCCCGCGCCTGTAAAAGCAGGCAGAGTGTGATTTAATTAGTACAAATGTTTTGAAAGATCATCTATGTTTCTAGCTGTTCAAAAAGATGTGCTGTCACCAGATAAGCAACTCACTGGGTTGTTGGTTGAATTAGCACGGCTAGCAAACAACCTCTACAACCAGGGGGTCTACGAATCACGGCAATACTTCTTTGCCAACGGTCGTAAACCGTTTAAGGCACTCAAATACACTAGCCTCTATGCCGCTTTGAAAGAGAGTGAGAATGGAAAACTATTGCACTCTCAGACAGCACAGCAAGTCCTGAAATCAGTCAGTGAGGCATTCAAAAGCTTCAAAGCTCTATCCAAGTTGTTCAAGCTGGGTGAGTTGGATCATGAACCAAAACTGCCACGCTACCGCACCAAAGGTGGGTTGTATCAAGTGGTGTTTACTGGGCAATCCCTTCAGGTTGAGGATGGGTTGATTCGGGTGCCCCTGGGCAGAGGTGGTGCAGCAGCGTTTGGTCAGGAGTACTTTTTCCTCCCACTGCCAGAGCGCTTAAAGGATGTGCAGATTCGAGAGTTGCGATTCATCCCGACTAACGGGCAATGGATTGTGGAATATGTCCATTACTCAATGGATAAGCCTGCTACGTCATGCGAACTTTACCCTGAAAACGTACTGGCACTTGATCCGGGGCTGGATAACCTTCTGGCAGGCGTGACCAACACCGGACTAGCATTCTTGCTGGACAGTAAAGCTATAAAATCTCGAAATCAGTGGTACAACAAGCGGGTTGCTGAACTCAAATCTATCCTGACGCATGGCAAAGAAACCATGAAAGGGGCTACCTCTAAGGCAATTCAGTTAGAAACTCACAAACGTAATTGCTATGTTCGGGATTACATCAACAAGGCAGCGCGGTGGGTAATTGACTTCTGCCTGGAAAACAGCATTGATACCATCGTCTATGGACGCAACAAACACCAGAAGGATGGGGTAAATCTGGGAAGCAAGACGAATCAGGAATTCGTACAAATCCCTCATTACAAGCTATTCAGCCGCATCCAACAACTTGCTCTCATTTTTGGGATTCGGGTTGTGGAAACGGAAGAATCGTATACGTCCAAAGCATCGTTTTTCGACAATGACATCTTGCCTGTTTTCGGCGCGAAACCTGAAGGGTGGATGGCATCAGGAAAACGGATTGTGCGTGGGCTGTATAAAACCGCAAAAGGTTGGCTCCTCAACAGTGATTGTCAAGGAGCCTGTAACATCATGCGAAAGGTAAGCACAAGCCTGGGGATTGACCTCAGTGGAGTGTGTAGGGGGGCTGTGGCAGCCCCCTTTAGGGTCAAGCTAACTCCTGCTGGTTTTAGCCTAACCTAAAGAAGCCTCGCCGTTCAACGGCGGGGAGTGTCACAAGTAGACGATTTGGAATCGTTCAAGATGATGTGTCGTAGAAGGGATAAAGCACCTGTGCCATCATCAGGTAGTGATATCGCAATGTGAGTCCAAAAGACACCGACTCGACTAAGCCGATCGCGCTCTTTAACCCTGCGAACGATCGTTGCTCCATGTTCTCGTGCTAGTCTCTCAATCTCCTCCCATGTCACCTCATATATCTCACGGTTTGCTGAAGCTGCCCCATGCCGCAATGTAATCGCGAGTAGTCCACCTGGTTTTAGCAGGGTGATGAGCTTACGGAATGCTCGTGCTCGTTCAGCAGGTGGAATATGCATCCAGACAGCACTCAGAAGAATGAAGTCAAATGCCATACCGAATTGATGAACATACTGCAAGGCAGGAAGGCGATCGTCAATCCAACGAATCTTTGCATTGGGGTGAAGCCGTTGCCCCTCTTCCCGCATCGCAATGGCGGGTTCAACAGCAATTACCTCATGCCCTAAAGTTGCTAACCAAGCTGCATCCCGACCACTACCTGCTCCAATATCTAACACCACGCTAGGGCGATCGGGTATCAGTCCAGTTAGCCAACCATGAATATCTTCTGCTTGAAGGCTTTCATAGGCAGAAATGACAGTAGCTGCATGTTGCTCATACCACTGGATTGAATTCATTCCTGTGTACCTCGCCTATTAGTTGTCTGTTTCACACCTTTTGCGTACTACTCTTGATGATGTTAATCCAGTTAAATCACATTTACCTGAAAAACTTCCAACACCCAGAAAATTAAAGCTAGCGGAGTCAGGGAACATTAGATGAGAACGCGCTTTTATTTTATTCAGTGATCTATTATGCCGTTTCGCGTTAATCACCCCGCACTATTGCTTCCTTTTACCATAGCTATCCCAGACAATTGCGCTTAGAAATGGCAACAGAAACGGAACCTGATCGGTAGCGAGAGACTGCTGAAATACCCTTACGCTGCAAATAGCTTTAACCACTGCAAACACCTGAAATACTCAATTTTTGTATACTTCTACACGGTTTTAACACTAATCTGGCTTACAGTCGAAGAATTTCTAGTGATTAAACTCCTTAAAAATTAAGAGGCTTATAGAGATCCGACTAAAGAGAACTTTGAGAGAATAAAGTTCTTACAATTTTGTGGTTACTTGTTGCGTAATTCCATTTAGCAGAGATGAAGTTTAGTCACAGGCAATGAATGATTTTTTCTTCAATTGCTCAGCCCCCACTCAATTAAACAGCAAATGGATACTAATCAGAGAAGCCGATTTTTCAGTGCTATTGGCGGCAGAAAACAATTTAATGGCTATATTGCAACTGCACTATTGACTATTATGGCTCCGTTTCTAGGAGCATCCTTTCCCGAATATTCTTTAGGTATTCTCGGCGCACTTGGCTTGACTAGCAGCCTAATCGCTTTTGAAGACAGAGAGAATAAGAAGAATTCAGAGAGTACGAAAATCAGCACTGGCACTACTCATATTGAGGGAAATGGAGTAGTGGGTCAACAACTATTAGAAATTGAACAGGCAAAGGGAGCGAGCGCTAACTCACACAGCAATTAGATAGAAGCAGCCAGATAGCTTTTCATGATGAGAGGACAAAGCAAAGCTGAGTTTATAATGAAAAAGCTTTGCTTTGCCTTCCAGCATTTATTTCATACCCATTTCATTGAAGAACTCAGGTTGCCTCTGTCTAATAAGCTCAAAGTGGAAGCTGATTTGCTCCCCTCCTTACTCACTCTGCCCTTTCTCTCAAGCAAGTTCCAAAGCGCACTATTGTATTTGCGTCCCTAACACTTCCAAACTATTTGGTGAGGCCGATTTCCGTCCTATCCTTGATTGAACAAGAGGCCGATTTTGGGTTAGCATCGTGCTATGCGACTATTAAGATTGCTCTTTGAAACCCAAGAGGCGGCCCGTGAGGTTGCCTTTATGCTCAGATGCGAGTACGACGGATGCACGATGATTATGCTACCGCCAATACATGACACTTTAGCTTTGAGGGCGGCGATCGAGATCGCTGGTGCTGATTTCTGTTTTGATGGCGATCATTCCCCGATCGCACTGCCCCTGTCGCCTGAAGAAGCGACTCGCTTAAGCGATGAACATCTGGCTAAACGGATTAGCCAGAAAGCAGAGTTGTGGTGCGATGAGGTTCCGTTCTGATACAAGACAGCACACATTACCTTGTAACCGTAACCTTGCTTCTTCTAAATATCCTTCTTTTTTGACGGATCGGGATCAGGAATTTGGGAAGTCTAAGTAGCCGTAACGGAATAACTTTCACAGCCTCATGCAATCATGTTAGGACGTTGTTTGAAGGCAACATCGACACAATCTTGAACGCTATCAAACTCATCCTACCGTTGCCGTATCCAATTCTTCAATACGAACTACCAATGCTCAATTTCATTTAAGTTCGAAAAATAGGAGGGCAAAATCCACAATTGGAGCGAGGCAAGCTTGCCGCAGGCGAACTTACCTGGCTCCAATTTGCATACTGAGAATTACTGTGTAGATCAAGATTCTGATGCAACATGAGACTGATATGTTAAATTGCAGAGTGAAGATTCATGGTTGCTGATTTTTTACCGTCCTCATCTGTTCAGATTCAAGATCCCGAAGCGATCGCCCTGCTACAACGCATTCAGCGTCGCGTCGTTCAGGTGCCACTTCAGCAAGGGACGATGGACGTCGAAACGGCTTATGTCCATTCCATTCCTGATTCACCAGCCGCATCTGGTAAGGTTCCAATGCTGCTACTGCATGGCTTCGATAGTTCCCTGTTGGAATTTCGACGGCTGATCCCGCTGCTGGTAAAGACGCAGGAAGCTTGGGCGATCGACCTGTTTGGTTCAGGATTCACGGACTATATTTCCACCCTTGCGGTCAATCCCCAAACCATCCGACATCATCTGCTAAACGCACTCGAAACCTGGATACAGCGCCCTGTCATTTTAGTTGGTGCTTCGTTGGGAGGGGCAGTGGCAATCGATTTTGCCTTGCATCATCCCACTTGGGTGCGATCACTCATCTTGATTGATAGCGTTGGCTTTTCTGGCACCTTTCCCGTTGGGCCATTTCTCCCGAATCCGCTGATCGAACTGGGTACAGATTGGCTGTATTTTCGCAAATATGTTGCCTTGAGTGCGGCTTTGGTCTTACCGATGATGAACGTTACGTTAATCGATGCGTTGCGCTGCTCGTTGTTGCATCAGGAAATGCCGGGATGGAAGGAAGCGATCGCCTCTTTTACTCGAAGTGGGGGGTATGCCAATTTGAGCGAGCGGATGGCTGAAGTGATTCATTCAACCTTAATTTTGTGGGGTGATGCGGATGATGTTTTAGGCACAGCAGATGCCACTCAGTTTCTGCACGCCATTCCAGATAGTCGATTGGTTTGGATTCAAGGAGCAGGCCATGTACCTCATTTCGATCAACCCCAGGTTGTTGCGAATCATCTGCTATCCTTTGCGGGGCAAGCTGGACGTTGATAAATGATGTTCATCTCCTACTCCTGGTAACGCCACCTGCTGATAGTCCTGCTGACAGGGGAACGGGCGATCGATCAACCAGTGTTCGTTCTGTTGAGCAGTCAGTCTAGAGATTTGGCTCCCTCGCGTCTCAAACTGTCCGTGCATACAGATATCCCCCTGGTGATCTCGCAGGATAAGCTTCGCTGTGTCGATCGTGAACTTGCCCTGATGCATCTGGCAAAGCGATCGCACCCGTCCTTCCCTGGAATAAGGAGACAAGGGATCTTCGACTCCACCGTCCGAAAAGAGTTTGGCAAAATCAAAGTCTGCTTCACCCTTGCATCGTCCTTGTGCAACTGAGTAACCAATGACATCAGGATGGCACAAATCTCCGGCACTTCTGATGCTGAGGTTGTTGGAAAGCGATCGTGTCCCTTGTGTCACTCGCTCAGCGACCCAATATTTCCCAGCGGTTTCTAAAACCCAGGCTTCTTTATGATCAGCAATGAGGAAAGAGTTGTGGTAGGTGAAGGAGAAATGTTCTGCACAATTGCCACCCTGCCCATACTGCTCCAACAAACTAATGATGACTTGTAGGGCAGCAAAGGCCGTTTCTCCTCGTTCCAGTCCCAGCCGGACTAAATCCATCCCCAGTAGCCCAGTGGATTGGTATGGCTGAGTTGTCCAAACGGCCTCATTGCCAATCACAACGCCACACGCATTGGCTCCCATTTCGGCTCCCCACATCCATTGGGGCTTGGAAAGAATCACCCCGTAGGTGCGCTCAACCTGGGGAATCTGGATGTATGTGCATTGAACCTGTTCCCCCTGAGAATAAGTTTGAGCCGGGAAGGGCATAACATCCTGGATCTCACCTTCGGGGCGATCGCTATTCTTGCCAAAAATAACCGAACCATCCAGGGTTGCATCTGGTAAGGCAACAAAGGTATCGCACATGGGGAATCCGCTCTACTCGATGTCACTATTTTATGGCGTGTCCAGAATCGGGAACACTAAGAGGGG
>DATNPS010000510.1:0-12383 GCA_036703095.1 Crinalium sp.
TCCGCTTCTGATACCTCATATCCTTGTAATGCCTTCTTTAAGATAATGCGGATAGTTGGATCATCATCAATTATTAGAATTTTTGACATGTGAAAACTAGAATTGAATTATCAATTTAGAGATAAATGATGCTTCGTTTTCTTACTTCACCTAAAATTCTCTGATTTTTGTGAAAACTTTGAAAAATTCACAAAAATATTGTCCTGATGTTTCAGATTAGAGGATTGTTGTCAATTGGAATTACCACAACAGGCAACCCTTTTTACGAAAACAGACCTTGTTGCTCTGGCTCAAGTTTTAACATGGTTTGATCAATTTAACCATCCTGCAATTCCACGTTCAGTCTGGCTCCAGTGTCAGCTCGCGCTGGCGGAAGGATTCACGAATGCTGTTCGCCATGCACATCAGGGGCAACCATTAGACACCCTTGTCGAGATTGAAGTGAAGGTACTCAAACAATGTCTAGAAATACGAATTTGGGATTATGGAGTAGGGTTTGATTTAGAAGAAACGTTAGCTAAGATGCCACCTATTTCTGATACAACGGCTGAAGGAGGCCGAGGCTTAAAGTTAATGAAACATGTTGCTGATTATTTGAGCTATACCCCAACAGTTGATGGGCGAAATTGTCTACTGATTGTTAAATATTATTCAGATGAGCTATGAAGATACTCTCTTTAAAACGAGTGGCTTCACTAAATATTGAAGGCTATATATCAATCTGCCATGAACCATGAAAACAACAGAAAAATACTGATTAAACCCAACCAACCAGGCAAATGAATCGCGTGTAAGATTTGCAATGGCCAGACTGCCAAGACTTGAATCAGAAAAACATTAATAATCAGGGTTGCTATCAGCAATAGAACAGACATACTGACCTACGCAAACTCAACTTTTACGGTTTTTCACCTTTCCGCTGCGCAATTCACGGCTGAAATAGCGCGATCGCATTCACGTTAACCTTCATATTCGCTGGTAATTTCAATATCCAATGTATCTTCATCTATCTGGATATAGAGCACATTAGGACGACAACACACCTGACAATCTTCCACATACGATTGGTACCCTCCCGCGCTCAAATCCACAAATGTTAAATTAGGTTCGCCGCAGTAAGCACAACTATATTCCGCCGTATTTTCCATTGGTGCTTATTGAATTCCCTTAAAAGTTTGAATGACTTGTAGGCTACCCCCTGCATGAAGGTGACAAACGGTGGTTTGAAACCCGACCTGAGATAACAGTTCCGTTAAGTCTGTTCTGATCAAATTCCAGGCTGTATTCGTTTCAAATAGGAAAAGAAATAGATATAAACCTGGAATAAATAAAGGATTATTGGGAGCGTGAAAATCGATGAAGGTAAACATGCCTCCCGGTTTAAGGACGCGATATACGTCTTGTAAAATCTGCCGGAGTTGATTGGGTTCCATTTCGTGTAGGGCAACGCTGGTGTGAACAAGGTCAAACTGCTCGTCCGCAAATGGCATCGATTCGGCCCAACCTTCTACAAATTTTGCCTGGGGCACATTACGCTTGGCCCGCTTGAGCGATAAGGGAGACGCATCGAGTCCGGTAACATGCTGCGATCGCCCCACCAGCAGTCGAGTCGCCTGTCCGCTCCCACAGCATAAATCGAGCACCTTAGTCTCAGGCTGAATGTCTAATCCCTCTAGAGCTAATTGACGAAACCGATTTTCACCACCCACGCTCAGGGCAGCCAGTCGGGAGATGCTGTCATACAACCACTGATAGCGATAGCTCCACTCTCGTAAAATTGTCGCCATAGTGCATCCTTTCCCTTGGGAACATGAATTTATAGCTGTAGCTACGCTGGTTAGGACATTGAGAACCGAAGGGGTTTTGGGGGCGCAGCCCCCAGCCAGGGGTTCCACCCCTGCACCCCGTCCTAATACCAGTGGCTATGGCTATATTAAAACCCAATTCGTTGGAGGGAGCGTGCGGCATTGCCGCACGCTCCCTCCAAGAGCCTAGCCTAACGTGTTGGTAGTGTGGCTTGCGTCCGATTGAGTGCGGCTTCAACAGCCTGTTGCTGATCGCGTCGGGCAATCCAGCGGTGATAGGTGCGCGTGTGAATCGTGACGGAATGGCCCATCATCCGGGCCGCTACGGTGTCGGGCAGACCAAAGTGAATGGTGCGAACGGCCCAGGCATGACGCAAGTCATAGGGCGAAAAGGGAATGCCGTAACGACGAAATTGAATACTCACCTGCTGCCCAATGCGCTGGAGGGTCGTTTGGTTCAAATCCGTATTGAGAGGAGGGAGTTCACCCTGACGCAGATCAAACTGCTCCACCCAGTCCGGATAGAATGGCCACACTTCATGGCTCCCTGTCTTGGTGGTGGACAATACTTCAACGGTGGCAGCTTTCTGACCCTGCCTGAGGGCAGAATAATCGCAGAAAAAAACTTCGTGATTTCTCAGGCCATAGGTTGCCATGACGCCATACACAAACCGCCATGTTGGATTGGGAATTTTTTCGTAGGCGGCGAGAATCTCGTCATCCGATGGCAGGTGACGCATTTGAGTGTGGCTGGCACTATACGTGCCCCACATGGATTTCAGGTCGAAGGGCAAATCAAGGCTGAGAAACTCTGCAAAAGCCGCCAGTGCCGTACAGCAGACCTGACGACTGCGCGAGTTTGACTTGGTGGCCTGAACGGTGGCACGGATGGTTTCCGGTAAGGTGAGATGAGATTGGGACTGGGCGATCGCCTCCAATTTCTTCAAATACGGCTCATAGGCCGTTTCCCACGTTGTTTTGGTAGAGGCAGCCTTTTCGGAGCGATGGGGCTGATTCAAAAAATCTTGCTTAAAAGCGCTAAGCTTCTCCGCTAAATCCATTTGGGTTAAGCGCTTCCCTCCTGCGACAGGTAGGTAATCCCGCCAGCTAAAGGTATTCTGAATAAGCTGTGCAGCAATCACCTTTACCTCTTGTTCGGCTTGTTTCAATCCGGCCTGGGTGGCGGGTAAGTTGAGGCTAATCCGCTGTTGATGATTGCGCAAGCGGTGGCTACCGGGACGTGGTGGCAGCGTTCCTCTAAGGTTCAGTTTGTCGCCCCGCCGCTCGATTTGTAATCCCATTCGAGCCGCCTTCAGGCGTTGGTTGACCTGCGTGATGCGGCTATCGATGGCAGCCTGATCAGTCATGGATGTTTGAAAATGAGCGCTGTTAACAGTTAAGTTTTTACTATAGCCGTACCATCTGAATTAGGATGGGGTGCAGGGGTGAAACCCTGTCTGAGGGCGCAGCCCTCACACTCCCTTTAGGTTTCAATGTCCTAATCAATAGACTTTATCGAAAATTGGTTTGTAGCGCGGTTCTGCTGCCCCACAAACCGATTTTCAAACTCAAAACCCTTATTCCCGATAAAGTCTAATGTGGCTACAGCTATATGAGCTTAGGCTACAAATAAATCAGCAGGCGTCCACTTTTGTGGAATTGCTGTGACTCTCCAGGGAGTTTCATTGTTAAAATTATTGACAAATCTTAAAAGGCTAGGGAATCTGTAACCACTATGGGGCGTGTTGGGGTTTTATTGCTAAATCTGGGCGGGCCAGACCAGTTAGAAGACGTTCGCCCATTCTTGTTCAACTTATTCTCTGATCCAGAGATTATCCGCCTGCCCTTTCCCTGGCTGCAAAAGCCACTGGCCTGGATGATTTCGACTTCACGGGCGAAGCGATCGCAAGAAAATTACCGCCAAATTGGCGGTGGTTCTCCATTGCGACGGATTACCGAGGAACAGGCTCAAGCCCTGCAACAAGAGCTGTCCAACAAAGGCCAGCAGGCGCAAGTCTATATTGGAATGCGCTATTGGTATCCCTTTACGGAAGAGGCGATCGCCCGCATCAAGCGGGATGGCATCGACCAACTGGTGATTTTGCCCCTCTATCCTCAGTTTTCCATTAGCACCAGTGGTTCCAGCTTCCGGCTCTTACAAGAGATTTGGCAAGAAGATCCTGCCCTTCAAACTATTGACTACACGGTCGTTCCATCCTGGTATGACAGCCCCGGTTACTTGAAGGCGATGGCCCAGTTGATTGCTCAAGAGTTGGATCAGCTTCCCAACCCCGATGAAGTGCATATCTTCTTTAGCGCTCACGGTGTGCCAGTCAGCTATGTCGAGGAGGGTGGTGATCCTTATCAGCAGCAGATTGAGGACTGTACGCGGCTGATTATGCAGACGCTCAACCGCTCCAACGCCTATACGCTGGCCTATCAAAGCCGGGTCGGCCCGGTGGAATGGCTGAGACCGTATACAGAAGATGCGATCGCTGAATTAGCTGCGCAAGACGTGAAACGGCTGCTGGTCGTGCCCATCAGCTTCGTCTCAGAACACATTGAAACCCTCCAGGAAATTGATATTGAATATCGGGAAGTGGCTGAAGAAGCTGGAATCCACGATTTTCATCGGGTGCCTGCGCTCAATACCCATCCTGTCTTCATCGAAGACCTGGCTAACATGGTGGTCAAGGCATTAAACAACCCATCGTTGCAATTAATGGAAGCGATGCAGTCTACCAAGAAGGTGAAGATGTATCCGCCAGAACGCTGGGAGTGGGGAATGACCACCGCTGCCGAGGTGTGGAATGGCCGTTTGGCCATGATTGGCTTTATTGCCCTGATGATTGAATTGATCAGTGGTCGTGGCCCGCTGCATTTTGTAGGCTTGCTTTAAACCAAGAAAGCTACGTGAATTCGAAAGCCCGATTGGGCGTGCGCGACGCGCACGCCCAATCGGGCTTTTGAGCGAGTTGCGCGTCGCGCACGCCCAAAAGTCTACTCGTCGAATTCACATCAACGTAAGTTCTCCATCAAGCAAGCAGCAATGCGCTGCGCTGCTCCGGGATTTCCTAATCGACGGCGACCGTTTTCAGCAATCAACTGGAGGCGATCGGGATCTTGCAGCAGTTTGTGCATCACATCCACCACTCTAGCGGGCTGTTTGACCAGAATGGCAGATGGCCCCAGCAAACGTGTTTGCGCTTCTGCAAAAGCAGGTGTGAACTGTGGCCCGCGTCCCGGTAGCGTAATGGCAGGTTTACCCAAGCCCACAAATTGTTCAGTCGCGGTGCCTGCCATCGCGATCGCAAAATCAGCCTGGTGCAAGCAATCGTTGAAGGCGGTTTGGGTGAGGATGAGGGTGGCGTTGCGTTGAGTAAAGGTGTTGGGTGTTGGGTGTGCGTCTCCTGCCTCCTGCCCTCTGCCTTGGTCAGGTGTTGAGTGCCTGGCTCCTGACTCCTGGCTCCTGACTCCTGACTCCTGAGTAGGGTATGAGGTATTGATCTGCCAGCCTTGAGATTGCAGGGCTTGCTGGAGGGGGGCGAGGTCGAGGGTGGGGGCGATCGCCGCTAAAAAGAGGAGCGATCGCCGTCTGAATCCGCTAATTAAGCTGGTGACAGCCGCCAGGATCAGTTGCCAGTTTTCATAGGCTTCGGGTGGTCGCGATCCAGGTAGAAGAACAATTGTGAGGGGATGATCGGCTTCAGACGATGAGAGATGATTCGCTTCAAAGTGCAGTCCCGTGGGTTCTAAGCCATCCATCATAGGATTGCCCAGGTCAAAGGCTGGGATCGCCCATTGCGTCAGAATATCGGTTGTCAGTTTATCTCTGGAAAAGACGGCTTTGCAGCGATCGCGACTGAGCAGCCAGCGTTCCCAGGGGTGGTAGATGGAACCGCCCCAACGTTCCAGGCGATCGGCAAACCAGGATTTGCGCGGCAGCATGCCCACTTCATCGCGCAGGTAATATTCTGATTTGGCCGTGCCCACGAAGGTGTAAGGTGCGCCACTCCACCAGGCAAACAGCAGCGGCACGATATCGCCAACCGCCAGAATGCTACCGCCTTCTTTCGCCCAGGCTTTGACCACCTTCAGTTGGGCCAGGGTGAGTTTCAGCAATCCGCCCTGTAAGTCACGGGCGAGCTGACGGCCATCCATATAGATAAAGCCGCCCGATGGCATTCGTTTCACCGGGCCTGCCAGGGGAATGCCATTGTCTACAAAGGCGCGACCTTCCCCGACCAGCGGCAGGGCAAGCAGCTTGGGATGGCTGGGATGCTGCTGGAGATGCTGAAGAATGCGAAGGGCGATCGCATCCTCTCCGTGACCATTACTCAGGCAAAGCAGTTTCATGTACCGTGACGGTGAGCGGTTCGTTCATAACCAGGACATTTGATGGTAGCGGAATTTGACCAACAAAACCCATCATTTTTTGAAAGAGGACACCACGGTGTCTCCCTCTCAGATTACGCTTTTTGGGCAACATGGAAAGCTGAAAGGTGAAAGAGTTGGATTTGGTTGCCAAGCTCGGTCTCGATCTGATGCCGCAAGCCGTTGAATAAGGCGGCTTTGTTCGCTGGCTCAAGCTGCAAGTAGGGAGAATAGGTATTCAGCAGCATGAGATACTCATCGGCGGTATAGGTCACGTCTGACCAAACCTGTCCCGCCGCAACAATTTGGAAATAGCCCGAATCGACGCACATTTGCCCCAGGCCAGTAACGATGCGATCCTGAGTTTCGCGGTCTTCATAGCGATCGAGCGATGGCGCATGGCTCTGGTACAGTTTGGAGAACTGCTGGTAGACCTTATAACTGGGCTGAAGCTCTTTGTTCCACAGCAGAATCAGATAACCATCGTCGCGCAATGCGTTAGCAACTTTGGGATAGCCAACGTCGGACGATATCCAGTGAAATGAGGAGGCCGCGATCGCCGCATCAAAAGCGTTAGCCTCTAACGGCCATTCTTCAAACGATGTATTGTGAAAGGTGACATTAGGATACGCGGCACAGTTTTGTTGGGCTAATCGATAGAAGTCAGGATTCGGTTCTAGACCGACCATCGGGCCGCCGAATTGAGCGAAGGAGACGGTCGCAGTGCCGGGGCCACAGCCGATTTCTAGCAGTCTGGACTGGTTGGAGAGGTGGGCGATCGCCCCCACCTGGTCAATGACGGCCTTGGGATATTTGGGCCTAACCCGGTTATATGCCTCGGCAGCAGGGGAATACCAGTGCTTCCGCTGTTCCAGGTCTCGCTTGCCGTAATTCCGAATATCGTCCTTTAGTTTTTCGTAATTCATCTTTCGTTATGGAGATATAGCACTTTTTAAGTTGATGAGGTACGAAAACCGGGGTGCAGGGGTGGAACCCCTGGCTGGGGGCAAAGCCCCCATACCCCCTTGTACTTCATCGATGTTGAGATACGCTGTAGGTTTCGTAACACCGCCGTCTCGGCGGTTGGGCAATCGTTGGGGTAATGGTGTTACGGGAATGGCCCCAATCCTTTAGAATTTTGGGGCACCATAGGAGATGTCAGTACAGGGTTACTAAGTTCATGACCGCCAATTTGTCACTCACTGCCCCCAAGTTTGGCTCTCTAGAGCAAGCCCTGAAACATTATTTTGGCTACGATCGCTTCCGTCCCGGTCAGCAGGAAATTGTGGAAGCTGCCCTGCAAAACGAGGATCTGTTGGTCATTATGCCAACGGGTGGGGGGAAATCGTTGTGTTTTCAGCTTCCAGCATTGCTAAAACCGGGCGTGACGGTCGTGGTGTCTCCCCTGATTGCGCTGATGCAGGATCAGGTGCAGGCGTTGCACGATAACGGCATTGGCGCGACGTTTTTAAATAGCAGTTTGGGACTGACGCAGACGCGACAGCGGGAAGCCCAAATTCTCAACGGTCAGATTAAACTCCTCTATGTCGCTCCAGAAAGGCTATTGGGCGATCGCTTCCTGCCCTTCCTGGATCAGGTTAAAGCAACCGTTGGCGTTTCAGCCTTTGCAATTGATGAAGCGCATTGCGTGTCGGAATGGGGACATGATTTTCGTCCAGAATATCGACAGTTGCGCTATTTGCGGCAGCGCTATCCCGACGTTCCGTTTTTGGCGTTAACAGCAACGGCGACCGAGCGGGTGCGCCAAGATATTTTGAATCAGTTGGAGCTGCGATCGCCCACGGTTCATGTCGCCAGCTTCAACCGTCAAAATCTGTACTACGAAGTCATTCCCAAGCAGAAGCAGTCCTATGTAGAACTGGTGCAGATGATCCGTCAGAGTGAAGGATCGGGGATTGTGTATTGCCTCAGTCGCAAGAAGGTCGATGAACTCACCTACAAGCTTCAGCGCGATGGGGTAGAAGCCCTGGCCTACCACGCCGGACTCAGCGATCGCGATCGCCTAGAAAACCAGACGCGCTTTATTCGGGACGATGTGCGGGTGATGGTGGCGACGATCGCCTTTGGTATGGGGATTAATAAGCCCGACGTGCGGTTTGTGATTCACTATGATCTGCCGCGCAATCTGGAAAGCTATTACCAGGAATCGGGTCGAGCCGGACGCGATGGAGAAGCGGCTCGCTGCACGCTGTTTTTTAGCTATGGCGACATCAAGACGATTGATTATTTGATTGCTCAAAAAGTGAATCCGGTAACGGGCGAACCCCTGGAGGAAGAACAGCAGATTGCCCGTCAGCAGTTGCGGCAGGTGCTCGACTATGCCGAAGGGGTAGACTGCCGTCGCCGCATCCAGTTGGCGTACTTTGGCGAACGCTTTGAAGGCAACTGCGCCAACTGCGATAACTGCCTGAACCCGAAACCCGTTGAAGACTGGACGGTCGAAGCGCAAAAGTTCCTGTCCTGTGTGGCGCGCTGTGATCAGCGATTTGGCCTGAAATACATCGTGGATGTGCTGCGCGGTTCGAAAGATCGGCGGATTTTGCAAAACGGCCATGACAAGCTCTCGACCTATGGCATCGGTCGCGATCGCAGTGGGGAAGCCTGGAAAATATTGGGACGCTCGCTCCTCCATCAGGGCTTGTTAGAGGAAACGGCGGATGGTTATTCCGTACTGCGGTTGAATGCGGCGAGTTGGGAAGTGATGCGGCGGCAGCGATCGGTCTATATCTCGATGCCAACGAAGGTGAATCAAACTGTGGGGCCTGAAGACCATCTCAGAGCCGATGTGGAACTGCTGTTTGAACGACTGCGATCGCTGCGTAAAAACATCGCGGACGAGGAATCCGTACCGCCCTACGTGATTTTTGCCGATTCCAGCATTCGGTTAATGGCGCAAAAACAGCCGCAAACGTTAGAGGAATTTGCCAAAATTTCCGGGGTGGGTAGCCACAAACGGGCTAAGTATGGTCCGTTATTTACCAAGGAAATTCGCGATTTTTGTGAAGAGCAGGGCATTCCCCTCCGGTCTGAATCGTTGCCAGTTGAATCCTCATTTGATCCAACGCCCGAACCTCAGTTGCCGCCCGATGTATCGCGATCGCACTACCACACGCTGGAACTGCATCAGGAAGGCTTAACCCCTTCTGAAATTGCGGAACGGCGCAACCTGCGAATTGGAACGGTCTTTGATCACCTGAGTATTCTGCTAGAAGCAGGACAGGCGATCTCCCTGGATGCGCTGGTTCCCCCTGAACGACAGGCAGCGATCGAAGCGGCGATCGATGTTGCTGGAGCTGACTCTCTCCGAGCCATCCGCGATCACGTCGGCGAACTATACGACTACAACGAAATCCGCCTGGTTCGAGCCGCATGGCGACGCGAAAACTTGGGCGGTGCTTGAAGTTGGAAGAGGGAAGGCAGAAGGCAGAGGTGGGGAAGATAGGGAAAGTGGGGAAGGTAGGGAAGTAAGAAAGCTTGCATCTCCTCCATCCTCCCCATCTCCTCCATCCTCCCTATCTCTACCTTCTACGCTCTGCCCTCTGCCCTCTGCCTTTTCCCAAACAAGAGCGATCGCAGTAGTATTGGGCTAGGTATCGATGGAACTGAGCAGATGAATGTTTGGGTCTTGGTTGCGATGTTATGGGGGCTGTCCCTGTTTATGTGGGGAGCCAACAACAGCACTCGAAGAAACACCATTTTGAATCGCACCAGTCTTGCCTTACGGCGCAATGACGAATGGCAGTTGGCTCGTCTGGAACGCAAAATTGATTTGATCCTCGACCACCTGGATATCAAAGTGGATGAAACGGCTTTTGATGTTGTGCTATCTGCCGTTCCATCGAGTCAAAAAATTGCCGTACTCAAAGCGATCCGAGAGATCACAGGCTTGGGATTGGCAGAGTCCAAAAAGCTAATCGAGTCGGCTCCAGTTGTGCTACAAGAAGGGCTTCCACCCGAGCCAGCAGAAGCCCTCAAACAAAAGCTTGAAGCCGCAGGGGCACATGTGACTCTGATGCCCCGTGCTTGATGCGAATTCGATCACCTGATTTCATGCATTCAACGGGTACGCAAAAAACAAAATTGAGGGAATGCAAGCTCGCCGTAGGCGAGCTTGCATTCCCTCAATTGCATCATGAGAATTACTCATGCTAAGGATCATGGATAAATTAAAACCAAATTTTTAATTTTGGAACGTGCGGCTTAGCCGCACGTTCCAAAATTAAGTTTCGGGTTTTATTAAATTCACGATGCTAAGCGTTTAACCAGCGTGCAGCATCTTTAGCGTGATACGTCAGAATCAGATCGGTTCCAGCGCGCTTAAAGCTGGTGAGCGTTTCCATGACAACTCGCTGTTCGTCAATCCAGCCATTCAGTGCAGCGGCTTTGACCATCGCATACTCACCCGACACGTTATACGCAGCAACAGGTAGGTTGCTGGCTTCCTTAACGCGCCAAATGATATCCATGTAGGCGAGGGCTGGCTTGACCATCAGCATGTCGGCCCCTTCAGCGATGTCCAGCTCAATTTCTTTCAACGCTTCACGCGAGTTGCCGGGGTCCATCTGATACGTGCGGCGATCGCCAAACTGAGGGGTGGACTCGGCAGCATCGCGGAATGGGCCGTAGTACGCCGAGGCATACTTGGCAGCATAAGACATGATAGGCAGGTCGTAATATCCCGCTTCGTCTAGCCCTTGCCGAATCGCCTGGACAAATCCATCCATCATGCCGGATGGGGCAATAATATCGGCTCCAGCCTTGGCCTGAGAAACAGCCGTCTTCTTCAGCAGTTCCAGGGTGGGGTCATTCAGAACGCGGCCTGTTAAATCGCCTGTCTCCAGATAGCCACAGTGACCGTGAGAGGTGTACTCGCAAAGGCAGGTGTCCACAATCACGATCAGATCGGGAACTGCTTCTTTCACGGCTGTAGCGGCAAGCTGAACGATGCCATGATCGTGCCAGGCACCCGTCGCGTCAACATCTTTGTCGGCAGGAATGCCAAACAGAATGATGGCCGGAATGCCCAGGTCGTATACTTCCTTGGCTTCCTCCACAATTTTGTCGATAGAAAGCTGGTAGACACCCGGCATCGAGCGAACTTCGTTCGCAATTCCCTCACCCGGTACAGCAAACAACGGATAAATCAGATCACTGGTTGTCAACGTCGTTTCGCGCACCATACGTCTCAACTGAGGATGGCTGCGAAGACGACGAGGGCGGTGGATTGGAAACATAGGATTATCTAAAAGGAGAAATCAAGGTTGGCGTGGGGCGATCGCGCATTTAACAATCCAAGTTGATTCACGAAACTCAACGTTGAATTGGCTTCAAGGAATTGGCCAATTTTTCTACAGCCAATCACCAATTGCGAATCGTTAAACGCGATTTGCGAATTCCTATTCAGTCTAAAGCTTACGTAACCCTTAAATTTCACCGATTACGTAACGTTCTGTAAAACTTAGCTCACTTCTCCAGCAATTCTCATTTTGAAACCGATTGCGGGTTTGGCGCGCCCGACGGGCGCGCCAAACCCGCAATGGGTGGCAGTGCAAGCTCGCCTTAGGCGAGCTTGCACTGCCACCCATTGCATACTGAGAATTGCTGTCGCTTCTCAGTCCTCAGTCCTCAGCACTCTTCATGCTTCTAGCGGTATCCTGATAGTGAGCGCTAGAGGCAGGAAGAATGGATTCGCAAGCAGACTCTCAAACGTTTGAAGTGATTGATGCTGACGATGTTTATCAGGGGCAGTTTGGAGAATTTATAATTACCGAGCGCGATCGCCGTGATGTTCTGATCTACCGAGCTGGGTTAGCGATCGCCGCGCTGAGTTTTGCCTTTGGCGTGTGGCTTGCCTTTTGGAAAGGCGACAACTCCCTGGTGTTAACCGCCCTGACGCTCCTGTATGCTCTCTTTTCGATCTCACTGGGTGTCAGCCTGTTTTACATCCACATCTACATGGCCGCGCTGCATCGTGCGCTTCAGGTGTTTTTAGGAATTGGAAGTGTGGCGGCGATCGCCCTGGCTATTTTCAACCCTGCTCCCCTGGCTCTAACGGTTTACAACCAACCCCTCACCCTTTTGGGAATTGGCTTTACCTTTGCAGCCCTCACTGGGATTTATTTCAAAGAAGCCTTTTGCTTTAACCGCCTGGAAACCAAACTCCTGACACCCCTCGTTCCCATG
>DATNPS010000542.1:0-21823 GCA_036703095.1 Crinalium sp.
AATGCTGAGTTCACAGCAAACAAAATCTGAAGCGCAGAACCAAAACCCATATAAGTCAGCCCTGGACGGCACTGCTTCCAAGCCGTCCAGGTTACCTACCTCATCTGTTAGCCCGGACTACCCCTCCCCGCAGTCTGCAATCCCATCTGTCAGTTCGGGCTATATTTCAATTACAGATACTGAAAGTGATGAATTAACGCCATCTAGCGTCACGATATCGAAAGGAAACCAGTCTGAGGTTCAACACCCAGCAGAATCACCCTCGTCTAATGCAGGCGATCGCCCCACTCCCCACTTTTCCCAACCGCAGCCCTATCAATCTCCCGAAGAGGTTTTGCGGGCAGAACACGTCCGTCAACGGCAAGAACAAGAGCGATCGCGCCAGGAAGCCTTAAAACAGCAGCAACAAGCCCAGGCTCAAGCTCAACAAGCCGCCGCAAAACGCCGCCAGCTAGAGATCCGCGCTCAGCAGTTTTTAGCCAAACTCGATCGAATGGATCGCTTCGAAGGCGATCGCATGTGGTTTGAATCCTTTGCAGAACTGTGTCCCAGCCGCTTAGAAGCCGCAATTGAATTCATCCAAACGATGAATTCTGCCTAAATACTCACAATCCCCGACCACTGCACCTTCTTCTGGCTGCTGCGGCGATAGGAAAAGAAACGGTCTTCATGCTGGTAGGTACAGTAAGGGGCGATCGCCACTTGTTCGGGTTGCAATCCCAAGCGCTCTAGCTGCAATGCATTGACTCGTCGTACATCCAGACGAGCCTTGCCGGGTTCCGGATCAGATAGGACTGGGGATTCAGGCAACTGTTGAAGGACATCCAGAATTTGCAGGACATCTGTCTCATCGGCAGGCGCGATCGCCTCTTTCAGTACCGTTACTCCTACCTGAGCCGCTACGGTATCGGCAACCTGATAAACTTCTCCGGCGATCGCTGGCCCTAGCGCCACGCGCAGGTTGTGAAGCTGGCTACCCCGCTCCTGAAGACGGGCGATCGCTTGCGGCACAATTTCGGCTGCCGTTCCCCGCCAGCCTGCATGAACAGCCGCTACCTGGCCTGTTTCAGTATCTGCGATTAGCACGGGCACACAGTCTGCCGTGCAAACCCAAACGGCTTGAGTGTGCTGTTCCGTTACCAGTCCATCAGCCGGAGGGAAGAGGAGCGTGTCGAGGTCGGGGGCGATCGCCTCACTATTCGTTAGGGATTGATCGACCTCCGTTGGCGTCAAGACCGTGTTTCCATGTACCTGTTTGACGCGATACACCTGAGCCGCCGGATGAATGACATCCACCAAGTCGGCTGGCACACGCGGCGCAAACTGCTGCGTAAAAAAGCCGTGGGGAAAGGACTCTAACAAACTACAGGTCAAATAAGGTAGCCCGTTCCAGGAATGCCAGCGCCATGTGTCCATGAGTTTCAAGAGTTTAGATGAGCTAATTTAGATGAGCTAATGTTGTCGTGAGGCGATCGTGTTACTCGCCCAAGGTTTAGTGTAGATACATCGCTGGTCTTCACCATTACAATAATTTTCTTAAGAAAACGCAAATTCGGGAAACGGTCTTGTAGTTGTGGACTTTAATCTGCATCGCCTGGAAGCCCTTCTAACTCAAGAAGGATTTCCATTCAACAATCCTCAAGAGAAAAGGCTGACGAATCAGACTTCTTCGCTGTTTAAGCTGCATGGGTTTGAAACAGTTGCTTCAACGAATGAGACCCTCTGGCAACTAATTGAACAGGGTGCGGATGAAGGAACGGTGGTTCTAGCGCTTCAGCAACATGCCGGACGGGGGCAGTGGGGACGCGAGTGGCGATCGCCCCCCGGTGGCCTGTACCTCTCCCTTGCCTTAACGCCTAATCTGCCTGCTGAGATTAGCCGCCAACTCACTTTGTGTACCTGTTGGGGAATCGCTACTGCTTTGCGGGCTTATGAGATTCCTGTGTCACTTAAATGGCCGAACGATCTGGTGGCGCAGGGACGCAAACTGGGCGGTATTTTATTAGAAACGCGGCTGCGGCAGGGACGGATTCATCGGGCGATCGCAGGGGTTGGGATCAATTGGAGGAATCCGGTTCCTTCTACGGGGATCACGGTGCAAACGCTGATGATGGAGCGATCGCAACCAACGATCGATTCGCTGGAGATGCTGGCGGCGATCGTTCTGGCTGGTTTAATGAAGGGCTATCGAGATTGGCAAAATCAGGGAATCGACTTTCTGTTGCCGTCCTATCAGGATTTATTAATCAATTTGGGGCAACCTATTAATGTAAATGGCAATTCGGGCGTTATTACAGGCGTTTCGGCCACAGGCGAACTGGTTGTTCGTGTAGATTTAGACAACAGGGCGTCTACGACTAAAGATGTATTTTTGCAGCCTGGAGAGGTCAGTCTGGGCTATGTTAGTTCAGGAACCGAATCCTGCTCGTGATCGACTACAAGATCATCCATCCGCAGGCGTTAATGCCATCCCAAACTTAGAATGGTAATGGTTGCGGAGAGTTGAGAGACGCGTAGGCGTTGCTTGACTCTAATGTATAGCTGTCGCTACCCAGTTAGGACATTAAAAATCAAAGGGGTGTGAGGGCTGCGTCCTCGGCTAGGGGATCTTCCCCTGTACCTCTGTCCTAATTCAAATGGCTACGGCGATAAACTGACCGCTTAATTCGTTTGGGTGAAGAAATCATCCTGCGGAATGCGTAATACTAAATGCTGGCTGTGCGCCTGTCTCTCTGGCGGCCCCCGTCAATGACAGTCTATTTTGCGTAATCTATAGAGCCAATCGTTTTCGAGGTATTTAAAAGGGTAAAACTAAGCCATGACTCAAAAAGCTGACTCATCACGTACATCACTAAAGTCCTTACGCCAACACTCCTTACTCACAGGGTTGGGGCTATTAGGGGGAATTAGCTTGCTCAGTGGTGGCATGGCGTTTGCCCAAACTTCCCCGTCTTCAGATGCTCTGGCTGTTCCCAGTGCTCAAGATTTGCTGATGCCCAGCGCTCAACCTGAACCTGAAGCGGCTCCAGCACCTGCGGCATCGGTTGCACCTGCTCCGGCTTCTGTGGTTGAAGCCGCCCCGGTCATTCCAGAAACCTCGACGGCACCCTCTCCTAAGCCTCGTGTCACCGCTGAATCGCACGATGCTCCTGAGATCTCGTTGCCCTCTAGCGTGGCTGACCAGGTCAACAGCATTGCGCCCCCTGAAAGCGGCAGCCCGGAAAGCGGCAACTATATTGATAAAACAAGTGAGTATAGCCTGGGTGCAACTCCCAGCTACGGGCAGCCCAGTTCCATCGTTCTGTCAGAACGCTCTACGGGTTGTCAGGCGGTAATTCAACAGGGGCAAAATATTCCCTCTAGTATTTGTGCGACCAGCGGCAGAACGGCAAGTTTGCCAAGCAGAGGCGGCATTGGCAGCCTGAGTTCCGTAAGCGTCGGTGCGATTCGCCTGAGTTCGAATGGGATTGGCGTTGGCAGCGATTTTTACAACCTGACGCAGCGGCCTTTGGGAATGCCCAGCAACGGCAACGTGCGCCTCATGTTTCCCCTCTCGATTCCAGCCGTGATTACATCCGCGTTTGGCTGGCGGGTTCACCCCATTACCGGAGCCTTGCGCTTCCATTACGGCACTGACTTGGGTGCGCCGATGGGAACACCCGTTCTGGCTGCGTATTCTGGACGAGTGGCGATCGCTGACTTCATGCAGGGTTATGGTCTAACGGTCGTGATGCGCAATAAAAGCGATACGTCGGAAGCGCTCTATGGTCACATGTCTGAGATTTTTGTCAAACCCGGTGATTGGGTTGAGCAAGGTCAGGCGATCGGGCGTGTGGGCAGCACGGGCAACTCAACCGGGCCTCACCTCCACTTTGAATTCCGTGAACGCACCGCTGAAGGCTGGGTTGCCATGAACCCTGGCGGTATGTTGCAGCAGGCGATCGCGAACTTTGCCCAAAACTTCCAACTGGCCCAGTCCGCCAACGGAGGACAGTTGATCGCCTTTGGTCTGGAAGGATTTGACGAAGTGCTCAAAGCCCTGAAAGAAGACCCCAACACCTTGAAATTCCAGAAGGTGAAATTTGGCACAGCCCCAATCACCTTTAACATGAATGAGGAAGACATCAAAGACTGGAACAAAGCACTGGAGAAGGCAGCAGGTCTTGCAAACGCTGCTCGATAAGTGAATTGGAAGATGAGAGCGAGCGGTTATCCGCTCGCTCTTATGCTTGATGGGGCATTGATCCATTCATGTCTACCTACGATCAAATCTATGCCGTTGTACGCCTGATCCCCGCAGGTCAAGTAGCTACGTATGGGCAGATTGCGGATTTAGCCAACCTGCCAGGTCATGCCCGATTAGTGGGATATGCCCTCTATCGGGTAGAGGCCGATGCTGATATTCCCTGGCATCGGGTAATCAATGCCAAAGGCGAGATTTCAGAATCCCTCTGGCGAAACGGCAGCGATTATTTACAGCGATCGCTCTTGGAACAGGAAGGCATCACCTTCAACCGCAATGGCAAGGTAAACCTCAACCAATATCGCTGGCGACCCGAAATTCCGTTCAGGGTCACAGATTAAACAACACCCGCATCGAAGGTAATGCGAAGCGCTCCATGATACTAACCATTAACACCTTGCGGAAGGGGTTTGGGGAGCGCCGCTCGCTCCCCAATGGGGGTCTGGGGGCAAGCCCCCCGAAAGAGCTACAACTCAGCACGATGAACTCAAAGACGTGAATTCGATAGCCCAATTTTGCGTGCGCGTCGCGCACGCAAAATTGGGCTATAAGGGTTGTTGCGCGTCGCGCAACAACCCTTATAGCCCACTGGTCGAATTCACGTCAAAGAGTGAGCAATATCCATTCAAGCTAAAGGCGGAGATCACGACAATGTCATGATCTCCGCCTTTAGCTTAATCATCCCTACCCAATATTTGCAGGTTCCTCAATCAAAAAAGGACTGGTCGGATGCACTTCATCTTCCCGATCCAAAACCTGCCAAATTTCCTGCAACAACGGCTCCAACCCAGTCCGCGCTACTGCCGAAATCGTAAATATCGGATCAGACGTAAGCTCCCCAAGCTGACGGGCGATCGCCTCAACCTCCTCCGTATCTGGCCCTAATGCATCGATTTTATTTAAAGCAATAAGCTGAGGGCGATCGGCCAATCCCCGACCATAGGCGTGCAGCTCAGACTGAATCGTTTTATAAGCCCCGACAGGATCATCCTGCGTCGCATCTACCATATGCAACAGCACTCGCGTCCGTTCAATATGGCGCAGAAAGTCATGCCCCAATCCGGTTCCCAAATGCGCCCCCTCAATCAATCCTGGAATGTCCGCAAATACAGTGCCATCTCCCGTCGGTTTGCGCACAACGCCCAGATTGGGTACCAGCGTCGTAAACGGATAGTCCGCAATTTTGGGCCGGGCCGCTGAAAGGGCTGCAATCAACGTTGACTTCCCGGCATTTGGCAGGCCAATGATCCCCACCTCCGCCAGCAGTTTTAACTCCAGACGAATCAACCGTTCCTCTCCGGGTAAACCGGGTAACGCCCGTTCCGGCGCACGGTTGCGGTTGCTCAGAAAATGCTTGTTGCCCAAACCACCTTTGCCGCCCTGCGCCACTAATAGCAGTTGGTCTGGCTCGACCAGATCGCCCAGTATCTCATCCGTTTGAGCATCGTAGACTACCGTACCGCAGGGCACCTCAATGATCAGGTCGTCACCCGATGCACCCGTCATATTTTTGGGGCCACCCCGCTGCCCATCCTTCGCCTTAAACCGACGGGCATATCTGAAGTCGAGCAGGGTTTGCAAATTCGCGACTGCTTTTAGGTAAACAGAGCCGCCATGCCCACCATTTCCACCGGAAGGGCCACCCGCAGGCACATACTTCTCGCGGTGAAAGGCAACCAGGCCATCGCCACCGTTTCCTGCCAATACTTCAACTTCTGCCTGATCAATAAATTGCATGGATCTGTCGCTAAGGGTCTTCTCTGATCGTAAGCGATCGCCCTCAGCGTATGTCATTCAGGACTGAGAATTGCTACGAGGATTATTCAGACCAGATTCTATAGCAACCGTCGAGACGTTTAAGACAAGTGGTGTGGAGGCTTTGCCCCCAGCCAGGGGTTCCACCCCTGCACCCCGTCCTCACTAACCCTTAGATTGCTATAGATCAGAGATTTACTGTAGCCGCGCGTCGTGCGGTGACGCGCAAAAACGTATGCCGTTCCATACGTGGGGTACGTTTTTTCGCGTTCGTCGAATTTACGCTAAACAAAATATATTTTTTCGCGTTCGCCGAATATACGTTAAGTTGTAGGAGGAATAAATACCTAAGACAGGTGATGAAAGTAAAAAAAGTTTATACAATTTAGAAAATTTTTTACATTCCCTTTAAAACCACAGGAGGTTTTCATGCGGATAGCCCAGATTGCCCCATTATGGGAGCGTGTGCCCCCACCTGCCTATGGCGGCACTGAACTGGTCGTAAGTCTGTTGACCGACGAGTTGGTTCGTCGTGGTCATGACGTGACGCTCTTCGCATCGGGGGATTCGATTAGTCTTGCGAAAATAGAATCCGTCCATCCTCAAGCATTAAGACTTGATTCCAGCATCAAGGAACCCGCTATTTACGAAATGCTGCAACTCAGCCGCGTGTACGAACGGGCCGACGAATTTGACGTTATTCATTCCCATATGGGCTGTGCAGCGCTACCCTATACCCGATTGGTAAAGACGCCGACCGTGCATACCTTACATGGCATCTTTACTCCAGACAACGAAAAAATGTTTGGACATGCTCGCAACCAGCCCTATATCAGCATTTCAGACTCTCAGCGCGATACCAGAGTCGGCCTTAATTACGTAGCAACGGTCTATAACGGTATTGATGTTGATAGCTACGAATTTCATGCTAAATCCCAAGAGCCGCCCTATTTAGTCTTTCTGGGGCGGCTTTCGCCTGAGAAAGGAACTCATTTGGCGATCGAAATTGCTAAGCGCACAGGCTGGCACCTGAAAATCGCAGGCAAGGTCGATGCTGTGGATGTGGATTATTACGAACAAGAGATCAAGCCCCACATTGACGGCAAGCAAATTGAATATCTCGGTGAAGCCAATCACGTTCAAAAGAATGCTTTGATGGGCGGAGCGGTTGCGACTCTGTTCCCGATTACCTGGCGTGAACCGTTTGGCCTGGTGATGGTGGAATCGATGGCATCGGGAACCCCTGTGATTGCCATCAATCTCGGTTCTGCCTCTGAGGTGATTGCACATGGTAAAACGGGCTTCCTCTGCAATTCAGTAGACGAATGCGTTCAGGCAGTCGGTCAGGTAACACAACTCGATCGGCAAGCCTGCCGGGATCACGTCCTGAAAAACTTCAGCGTACAGCGCATGGTGGATGGCTATGAAGCGGTTTACCGAAAAGCGATGGAAGAACGGTTTGCCAAGAATGGCCACGTTCACAAACTAGCGGGGGCAGATCGCGGTCGCTAGGGGCTTCGTTACACGCTGTAGCATCGCCGTTCCGGTGGTTTAGCCGCAGTTGGTATACCGCCAGAGCAGCGGTGTTACAGGTTTGGGTTTTAAGAGATATCGCACATTGCGTAACATCTCTTAAAACCCAATTTTTTTTGTGAGCATTAGATAACAAATTGGCCGATCGCATTCACGTTAAAAAAATGCTGCGATCGCCTTAAAGATCTGGGCAAGCTAAAGCAAGAGATCTACTATTAGAAATGGTGAAATCAGCCGCCAGACGATTACGAGCGGCCTATTTAACTCGGAGCAAAAATAAAATATTGTGCTCCTGATTCTTTGAGTTTGTATCTCTGACGGCTTTGATTTCCTGTTTTTTGAAATCTATACCGAATATTTAAACTTCGGGATCAAAGTCTAAACTCTAAACTCGTTACAACAGAAATGCCCCTTACCTAAGAGTTACCCTGACTGAATGATGCCTGACGTTATTGAGCTGGACGGTAGAAGCTTTGTCCCCGCTGATCAATCACCGATTCCAGAGTGGCCGTGTGTCACAGGTGATCGACCTCAGCCCACTCTCACGCTAAAAGACGACGACCTGTTTTTAATTACAGATACCCTCGGCAACATTTCGGGTTGCATTGAGGCTGACAAAACGACCAGTTTAGGCTTGTTTTGCCAAGATACGCGCTTCCTCAGCCGCCTGGAATTACAGGTAGATGGGCGATCGCCCACTTTGCTCAGCAGCAATGCTGATCGGGGGTTTGCTCTGACCGTGCTCTGCGCCAATCCGCAACTGAATGATGTGCCAGCAGAAAACGTTGGCATTCAGCGTGAAATCGTCTTGAATGGCGGCCTGTTTGAAGAAATTACGGTTACAAACTACAGCACGCGTCCGGTCAGCTTTGAGTTGACCTTGAGTTTTGATGCGGATTTCATTGACCTGTTTGAAGTACGAGGATTCAACCGCGATCGCCGAGGCAAACTGTTGCGCCTTAGCTCTGCCAAACTGCAAGCCGAATCGCACGAGTCGGAGCACGGCGAGTCGGAATCGAGTAACGGTTCTGTTCCAGATGAATCCGCCATGGTGGCTCATGCTCCTCGTGTGGTAGAGCCAAATCCCGATGAGCTAATCATGGCCTATCAGGGGTTAGACAATTCCTTAGTAGAATCTCGCATTCAGTTTCAGCATCGTCCGCCCAATCATCTCAAAGGCCATACCGCCATCTGGCAACTCCATCTGGAGTCTCATGAAACGCAGCTTTTGGGCTATCGGCTGGTGATGATGAATAACAACCGTTCAGCCTCGGTTGTGAATGCGCCCGTGACGCTGATTCAGGCGAAAGCGGCGGAAATGATGGAGGAGAAAACCTGGTGCGAACAGGCGACTCGCATCCGGTCTGACAATAAAGCGTTTAATCAGGTGATTGAACGGGCTGAGCAGGATGTTTACCTGCTGCGCCAAACCTTCGGTAAGCACAGAGTGCTCTCAGCAGGGGTGCCCTGGTTCTCGACGCTATTTGGGCGAGATTCGATTATTGCGGCGTCTCAAACGCTCATCCTTGATCCGGCGATCGCCCGTGAAACGCTAACCGTGTTAGCCCACTATCAGGGCAAAACCAACGACGATTGGCGCGAAGAAGAACCGGGCAAAATTCTGCATGAACTGCGGTTGGGTGAAATGGCCCGCTGTCAGGAAGTGCCCCACACGCCGTATTACGGCACGGTAGACGCGACGCCACTATGGCTGATGCTCTATGCCGAATATTACGCCTGGACGCACGACCGCGAAACGCTGGATCGGCTCTGGAATAATGCCCTCGCCGCGATGGAATGGATCGATCGCAATTGCGAGGAAACGGGCTATTTGCCGTACAGTCGCCGTTCTCGTCGGGGTTTAGTAAACCAGGGATGGAAAGACTCTGGCGATTGCATCGTGGATCGAAATGGCCACCTGGCGCAAGGGGCGATCGCCCTTTGTGAAGTACAGGGTTACGTCTATGCCGCGAAAATTCGGTTGAGCGAGATTGCTCGCATGAAGAAACGGCTTGACCTGGCCGATCGCTGGCAGGAAGAAGCCCACGACCTGAAAGTGCGGTTTAACCGCGACTTTTGGCTGCCCGATCAGGGGTACTGCGCGCTAGCGTTGGATGGTGATGGCAAGCCTGTAGACAGCATTACCTCTAACCCAGGTCATTGTCTGCATTTGGGAATTTTGCTACCCGAACACGCCCGCAGCGTGGCCGAACGGCTCCAGGCTCCCGATATGTTTAACGGCTGGGGCATTCGCACGCTCAGCAGTCTCTCTCCCGCCTATAACCCGATGGGCTATCACATCGGTTCAGTCTGGCCGCATGATAACGGCATGATTGCGATGGGACTGCGATCGCTCGGTTTAGTGGAGCAAGCGTTGGAAGTAGCGCAGGGACTGGTCGATATGACCCTGCAACAGCCTTATCAGCGTCCACCAGAGTTGTTCTGCGGCTATGAGCGCACGGGCGACAGCAGCCCAGTGAAATATCCGGTGGCCTGCTCACCTCAAGCCTGGGCGACAGGGACGATCTTCCAACTGCTGCAAATGATGGTGAATTTGGTTCCCGATGCGGCTAACAATTATCTGCGGATTATTGACCCTGCTCTGCCGGAATCGATTCACCGTTTATCGCTGCAAAATCTGCGCGTCGGCCAAACGCTGATCGACTTGGAGTTTGAGCGGTCTGGCAGTACAACCGCCTGTCGCGTTACCAAGAAACGTGGCAATCTCCGCGTGGTCATTGAAGCTTAGTGCTAGCGCTAAACCTAAGGGGATGTAGGGGCTTTACCCACACATCCCCTTGTCCTAACTGTCTCAACGGTTACTATAGCGATCTCAACTGAAATTTGAACGGAGTGCAGGGGGAACCCTTGGCTGGGTGCTTCGCCCATACCCCCCTCTGTTCACAATCTATTTGTGAACGCTATATATAAAACTCTTCTTGCAAATTATCCTGATTGGATACTCCAATGCTAGGAGAATGCAGTGGTAGATGCACCCTGATTACGACCTCTGGCGAAAGCTGGGGTCTTTTTTTTGGCAACTCCTGCCTCGCTTCTCTGCCTTCTACAAAACGTGAATTCGACGAATGGGCTTTTAGGCGAGTTGCGCGATGCGCAACTCGCCTAAAAGCCCGATTTGGCGTGCGCGTCGCGCACGCCAAATCGGGCTATCGAATTCACGTTCTACAAACGGCTACTGGCGATCGCTCTAATTTGGTGATAGATTTGGGCGATCAATGGGGGCGATCGCAACGGTATTGCCTCTGCACTCGTGGTATTGCTCTATGAAAGACGACATGATGGCGCTAGCGCTGAGCGTGCTGGATGCTTACATCAAGGAATATCACCCTGAGTTGACGGATTCAGTGCTGTATCAGGTGGTGAAAACGATCATTCCTAAGTTAGGCAATCCTGAGTTGCTAGAAGCTGAAATTAATCAACTGACGGATCAAATCGTAGAGCAGTTTAAAGCGCAGGGATATCGAGAATTGCCGCCCAGCCCAGATGTTAAGGCGATCGCGGCTCAGGTTGCGACTGAAGTCGATCAATTTTTGCAGGAGCGCTCAAGCCAAGTCGTTGCGACGGATGTAACAAAACCCAAACTGTTAGGCGATTTGGAAGTGGGCAGTACGTTTGAAACACGTCCTAATCTTCCAGCATCTTAAGTTCACATGAGTCTCCAACAAGGGTGGTAGTAGTGCAGCGCACTACTACCACCCTTGGGAAAACGAAAAGAAACCACGTTTTCTTAGGAATTCGATAGTGCCATTTCAGTCGCGCGTCGCGCGGCTGAAATGACGTAAAAAGATGCTCCGCAAGTCGCGGGGCACTTTTTTGTACATTCGTCGAATTCACGTTAAGTTCAGGTCATTGGTATCCCTGTCTCGGATTCCTGAACTCTGCTCTTACTTGATGCTCTCACTTCAGTTTCAAAAACTTTTCCATCGCGTCTACCATTTTGGGTGGCCAGCGACGTGTATGAGCAACCCAGTCTAGCTTCCTGTAACGGCTATCCAGCCCTATGACTGCGACCCAGTTGCTCTCGGCTTCACCGCGTTGCCCGGTTTCCCATAGGGCAGCGGTTAATGCAGCCCGCATATCGGCAAATTTAGGATATTTGCGGACTAGATTTCGCATAACGCGGAGCGCTTCGTCTGTCTGTCCAACTTGATAAAGGGCGAGAGCATAGTTGGCGCGAGCAAAGGCGTATTCGGGTGCCATATCGGCGGCTTGTTTGTAGTCAGCGATCGCCTCTTCCCAGCGTCCCATACCCGCTTCAGCATTGCCCCGATTGTTATACGCCGCCGGATCGTTCGGTTCTAGCTCCAGCACATGATTGTAATCGGCGATCGCCTCTTCCCAACGCCCCAATCCTTCTAGTGCGGTTCCCCGATTCAAATAGGGGTCAGGGGCATTCGGGGCTAGTTCAATAGCTTTGTTATAGTCGGCGATCGCGTCTTTTAGCCTGTTCTGGCTGACTCTGGCATTACCCCGATTGCTCCAGACGGCAGGATTGTCGGGCAACTGCTCTAGAATCTGAGTCCAATACCCTTCAGCAGCAGCAAAATCACCTTCGTTCGTGGCAGCAAATGCCTCTTGTCTCAACTGCCCCAGGGATTCGACAGTTTCCCCAGATGGGTTAGCACTGGAAGATGAATCAGGTTGAGCATATCCCGGCAGCACAGCGCTGCACCAAACGAAGATGCTAAAGAGGATAGATAGGATAAACGTTTTCATAGTGCTGATCATCGCAGATCCATTGTATTGTTGCAAAAAGTTAAGGGATCAGGAGTCAGGAGGAGGCAAGGGGGATGGGGTGTTAGATGTTGGGTGTTAAATGAATTTAGATTTTAGCCACGATAGATAACCCCTTAGAGACGTGCCATTGGCACGTCTTAAAACACCATCCATCGCAGCAATATTTCAAAACGATATTAGGTAAAGTCAGAAGCGATCGCCACACCCCACACCCCACACCTAGAAGGCAAATCCTACTGAGACAAAAAAGTTAATTGACTGTCGGGTGGGCGATAGCCGAGGTGTTTCCAGGCGGCAGCGGTGGCAATTCGGCCTCTGGGCGATCGCTGAAGGTAGCCAATCTGGAGCAGATAAGGTTCATACACTTCTTCGACGGTTTGAGGGTCTTCACCTGTAGCGGCGGCGATCGTATCCAGCCCGACAGGGCCACCCCCATAGTTTTCAATCATGACGGTTAACATGCGGCGATCGGTCCAATCCAGTCCGCAGGGGTCAACGTTAAACAGTTCTAAGGCTTCAGCGGCGATCGCTTCTGTTATAGATCCCGGTGCTTTGACTTCAACATAGTCTCTGACGCGCCTTAGCAATCGGTTCGCGATCCGGGGAGTACCTCTAGAGCGACGGGCAATTTCAATCGCACCATCCGGTGAAACCTGAGTCTTGAGAATTTCAGCCGTTCGTAAAATGATTTGAGTTAGTTCATCTAGTTCATAAAAGCGGAGCCGTTGGATCAGGCCGAAGCGATCGCGCAGGGGCGACGTAAGCGCTCCCACACGCGTTGTGGCTCCGACTAAAGTAAACCGCTGTAGCGGCAAACTGCGCGTTCTGGCGCTTTGGCCCTTCCCGACTGTAATATCCAGCCGAAAATCTTCCATCGCGGCATACAGAATCTCTTCCGTCACCCTTGGCAGGCGATGAATTTCATCAATAAACAACACGTCGCCCGGTTGCAAATTCACCAACAGTCCGGCGATATCTCTAGGCCGTTCCAATGCGGGAGCTGTGGTGATCTTACAGCCAACTCCCATCTCGGAGGCCAAAATCAACGACATGGTGGTTTTGCCTAAACCGGGAGGGCCATATAGCAGCAGGTGATCCAGCGTTTCCCGCCGCGCTTTGGCCGCCTTGATCGCAATTTCCAGCACGTCTTTTAAGTCTTTTTGCCCCACGTAATCCGCCAAACGCTTGGGCCGCAATCCTTCTTCCTGACGCCCCTGATCAGCAATGGTGGCTTCGGGTTTGAGCAATCCCTTCTCGGCTTTAGGTTTAGTTGGACTAGCTGTTTCCAGGTCTAGGCCGTCATCACCTGTTTCCTTACCTGACTCGGGAGAGGGTTGTTTAGAAGAAATGATCGCCATGATACCTATCGCTTAGATGTCTCTGAGAGGGCGCAGCATTCGGCCAAAGAGTCTTTATATTGGCCGAAATATTCCTACCGAATGCCACGCCCCTACAGCTATCGGGTTTCACCAATAAACTAGACCTTTAAATCATTCTGTAAACTAACGTGAACTCAACCGTAAACCCTCGCTGCGGAGGCAATGCGAAGCGCTTTTTGTCGTCAACCATGAACACCTTGCGGAAGGGGTTTGGGGAGCGCCGATCGCTCCCCAATGAGGGGCTGGGGGCAAGCCCCCAGAAAGGGCTTTGGCTTAGCAACGTGAACCATCCGCGATCGCCTTTACAATTAAGATAATACAACTGCACTACGGACAACAGCGAAAATCCTTCGCCAACTTGCAACAGGGAACGAAGCATCCCCTACCATCGTCCACCAACCAGATTTGTCTATCCAAATCCCAAAAGCTATGTCTAACCCAGAGTTGACGACTGCTGAACCGCTGACCTTCGAGGATGCGATCGCCCAAACCCAAACGCTCCTGGATGGAATGGAACAGGGAAGCATATCCGACGGTGAAGTAGAGGCTGCGATCGCTTCACTGGTCAGCAGTGAAAATGGAGCACGCGGCTTCTTTGTCACCTATCTCAGCGATCCACGACCGTTAGCCGATCAACCATCCGATGCTGTAATTCAGGCATTACAAACCTCCCCAGATATCGTGGCCGAACTGCTGGTCAAAAATTTGGCCATGTCTTCCGCGATGGCCATTACGCATCGACGCAATCAGAATGAAGAGATGGCGCAAGGGTCTGATCAGGTGCGATCGCGTACATCCCATCTAATTCAGCAGCTTCAGATACCCCTGATTGCTGAACGTGCCCAAAAGCTGCATGAAAGTGCTGTCACTGGGGAAGGAGAGTATCAGGCATTTCTGAAGCGCTGGGGTTACGATGCCGAGCAGCGAGACGTGATTCAGGATGTGATGGAAGCGGTCTTCAATCCTCAGCCATAGGCTCGTCCAGATGCTTGTCATCCCACGGCGTTCGGTGGGCAAACGAATAAATGGCTGACAAGATGACCCAGTTAATCACGTTAATTCGGGCATCATAAAGCGTCACATCAAACAGGGCAAAGGAAATGCAGCCCAAAAACGCGAAGAGATAGCCTAGGAGAATCGCACTGTCAGACGGATCAAACTTCCGCAGCATGAGCTGTTTAACAGCCTGATAGCAGATAAATCCAACGAACAGCGTCATCAAAATCATCAGCGGAATGCCACCTTCCGAGCCAAGCAGCAGCCAGAAATTGTGAGGATGAGCGATATACGGGAATTCTGGGTTGATCAGCCGTTCCTGATACAGAAACTTGTAATTCCCCAAGCCCCAGCCAAACAGGGGACGTTCCCGAATTAGCTCTAGCGCAATTTTCCAGACTCCCACGCGGGGGTCTTCAGCCAAAGAACTAACCGAAACCGTTCGTCCGCCAATGCCAAGAAACACCGTGCCAGAGGCGATCGCCAGCAGTCCCAAAATCCCAGTCATCAAAACCGCTCGCCTGGATTTGATGAACAGGCTAAACAGCACAATCTGTAAAACTGCGACAATTACGCCGTTGCGGGAGCCAGAGCAGAAAATACCCAGCAGGTTGCTATAGGTAGCCGCATAGAGCCAGATTGGTTTTACCTTCAAGCGTGATGGTTGAGCAACGGTTCCATCGCTCAAATTGCTCTGCCCCTCAGCCGTCGTTTTCTTCAGGATTAGCCCCAATCCCAATCCCAGCATCAGAACTAGGTAGCTGGCAAAGGCATTGGGATGTTCAAACATCACCATTGCTCGCCCTACATGAGGGCCAGAGCGAATTTGGTCAACCCAGGGAATCGCTTGTAGCGCCTGGGGCAGAAACGAAGATTTCAGACTATATTCGAACAGGCTAATGATATTAATGGGCAGGGCCGCCATCACCATTCCCAGCGCCGCTCGTTCCACAATAGCCGTCTTCTTGAGCAGAAAGGGCAGGGTCGCGAAAAACAGGAAGAAAGGCAGAAAATTCGTGAGCTGCAAAAATGATTCTCCTGGTCTAAAAGCCAGAATCGAGCTGAGAATCATCCAGCCGCTAATGACCAAAAGGCTGTTTTGCGTGAGCGGATCAAGTGCCGTTCGCTTAAACCGTCTCAACAAAAAAATGAGGACTGTGAACAGACCACACAAACTGGCGTAATACAAATAGGGCAGCGTCACCAGGCTAAACTGAAACACCCCATTGTAAAATCTGGCACTTTTTTGACTTCTATCCATCCCTTATCAGTAAGCTCCTTCCCCAGAGGCCACAACCCAAATGGTGCGAATCAGGATATACACGTCGAGCCAGACGGACCAGTTGCGAACATAGTAGGCGTCTAAATTAACCCGTTCTTCATACGGCAAATTGTTACGCCCTGAAACCTGCCATAGCCCGGTCAACCCTGGTGTCACCTTAGTGTAAAGGGTAAACTTGTCCCCATATCGCCAAATTTCCTCATCCACGATCGGACGAGGGCCAACTAAACTCATTTCCCCACGCAAAATATTCCAGAGTTGAGGCAGTTCATCGAGGCTCGTTTGTCGAAGGAAGCGCCCGACTCGGGTGACGCGCGGATCGTTGCGCAGCTTATGATCCTGCTCCCATGCATCCTTTAGTTCAGGATGACGAATCAGATACTCATCCAACACGCGATCGGCATTTTGCACCATCGACCGAAATTTCCAGGCTTTGAAGGGACGACCGTTATACCCAATCCGCGTCTGTCCGTAAAAAATTGGCCCAGGCGAATCTAGCCGAATCAGCGCAGCAATTAGCCCAATGAACGGCAAAATTACCATGCCGCCAATCAACGTCGCCAGCAGGTCAATCAAAAACTTGGCTAAGCGGGGGCCCGGAAGCAATAACTGCTGCCGCAACTCCAGCCCCAACATGCCGCCCATATCTTTTGCCGCAACCCAGAGGCTCGAAAAGCCAAATAGGTCAGGAATGACGAGCAAATGAGCGAAGGTATGGCCGTATCGTTCGATCAGTTTGAGCAGGCGATCGCGCGGAACTCCCGGCATCGCTACGATCGCATAAGGGATTTGCCGCCTCCGCGCTACCAGTGGCGCTAGCTCAATGCCACCGATCACAGGCACATCCAGCAAATATCCATGCTTTTTGGGGTCGTCATCCAGGACTAGAACAGGCTTTAAACCAATACCGGGCCGCCGTTTCAACGTGCGAATCACCATCTCCCCAGTTTTACCTGCCCCCAGCACCACTGCCGGATAGCCCCACCAGCTTTTAGACGCACAAAAATAGCGCACCAGCGCCCGTCCCAACAGCACAAAGACAATCGACAGCCCCCAGGCCATCAAGAAAATGCCTCTGGAGTAGACCTCCCCTTCTCGCCGCAGAAACACGACCGAACCCAGGACAAGATAAATCAGAGTCGTGGAAACCGTGACCCAGCGAAACTCATCCACCGGACTGAGCACCACCCCCGGATACAAACCGACCGTGGCATAGGCCAGAATAAAAAAGATCAGCACATGCCAGAGCTGAAGATAAAGGGATGGCTGGAACTGACCTTCAAAAAAGAGACGGGTATAGACACTGATCAATGCTGCTAGCGTTAATGCTAAAAAATCAGCACCGATCATCGTTGCAATCGTCGGGATTGAACGGCTAGAAACCGTTATGGCCCATATTGCAGGTCGTAACGTGCGGTTAAGCTGCATTTCGTTTTATTACTCCTCACGCTACTACTGTATGTCATCCCCCCGCTGAAATTGTGTCCATTTTTGATCAATATACTGAGCGAATTCGTTACGAAAGCGATTGGGAGAAAACCGTTCGGCATTTTGCCGCAGCAAATCGGGGTCAAACCACACCTTGTTTGCCTTAAACTGCTGTATGGTGTCTACCAAACTTTCTACAGTCTGTTCCGGGAAAAACAGTCCCGTTTTACCGGGAATTACGGTTTCAGTTGCGCCACCCGTTCCATAAGTAATGACGGGTGCTCCCGCCGCTTGTGCCTCCACCAAAGTAATGCCAAAATCCTCTGCCGCTGCGTACACAAATGCCTTGCAGCGCTGCATATAGTCCACTACGACGTCATCCGATTGAGGCTTTAAGAGTTGGATATTGGGGCCAGCGATCGCCTGAATTCGTTTCCAGTCTGGTCCATCGCCCATCACCACCAGCGGCAAGCCCAACCGATTAAAGGCAGACACAATCAGATCCACCCGCTTATAGGGCACAAATCGCGACAGCGTGAAATAAAAGTCATCTCGTTGAGCTTTGGGGTAAAACCGCTCGGCCTCAACGGGGGGGTAGATCACCTGAGCGGAGCGACGATAGGTTTTCCAAATGCGACGAGCCACGTAGCGAGAGTTAGCGACAAAGCAATCGACCCGATTCGCGGTCGCTAAATCCCACAATCGCAAATAGTGCAGCACGCCTTGAGTCAGCGCCGCTTTCACACCCCGACTCAGCTTTGCGCCCTGGAGATATTGCTGCTGCAAATCCCAGGCATAGCGGACGGGGGTATGGACATAGCTGATGTGAAGCTGATCGGCACGCGTCAGCACCCCCTTGGCCACCGCATGACTGCTCGACAGAACCAGATCATAGTCCGATAAATCAAACTGCTCGATCGCCATTGGCATCAGCGGCAGGTATTGCCGGAACTTGGGATTGGCAAACGGAAGTCTCTGAAGGAAGGATGTGTGAACCGATTTGTGTTGAATAAAATGCTTCAAATGGTCGGGCAAAAACTCGACCAAACTAAACAAATCTGCATCCGGGTACAGCATGAGCATTTGCTCACAGACCCGCTCTGAGCCAGCATAGGTGACTAGCCATTCATGAATGACGGCAGTTTTCATGGCGATCGCCTCCTATTTCTCAAACGGGATACTGGCTTACACGAGGGACTGGCCGCACTGGATCGTATAGCAAAATGGAGCGATCGCCCTCTGCTCACGTTACTCTGATAGATCACGTTACCCTGATAGACGAGCCGCATCTTTGTAGATCGTTACCGCAGAGTGTATCATCGAGGATTGTATGACTGTTACATAGAGTTACAAATAAAATTCGAGCATTCATTCAAAGATTTCTTCAAGATTGGCACCTAATGATTGGCAAGCTGTCAGGTAGCGTGACATTATCCAGGGCAGACTTACAGAATCGGGTGCGCTCAAATATTCAACGTGGTTGTCAGGAGCAGAGGAGGGCAGTGTGGTCAGCATTAAGTTGGCTTCAGGAATCAAAAATATTAGAAGTTTTCATAAGCGCAGAGATTTTGAAAACTACCGAGATCTAGTCTTTTTGCTAGTTCAAAAGGAGATGAAAGTTAGATACAAGGACAAGTTCTTAGGTTATTTATGGTCTATTGCAAGTCCTTTGGCTTCGGCGTTAGTCTACTTCATTGCCTTTAAGATTGTAATGAAAGTCCATGTTGAAGAGTACCCATTAGTGCTAATTTCGGGCCTTTTCCCGTGGCAGTGGTTTGGCAACTCAATTGGCTCTTCCCCCAGCTTTTTCTTAGGCAATGCCTGGATTATTAAAAAGGTTAACTTTCCGACTATCCTGTTGCCTCTTTGTTCCATTTTGAATCACTTGATTCACTATGTCATTTCAATCCCAATTGTCGTCATTTTCCTGTTTGTTTTTCATCGAACTCCAACCTTAGCCTGGCTGTATGGATTGCCTGCTCTGTTGATCATTCAATTCCTCATGCTCTATGGCGTATCGCTGATTCTGGCCACTATCAACTTGTTCTTTAGAGATATAGAGAGATTGGTCAGTATTATGATGCAATTTCTCTTCTTCCTCACTCCAATCCTTTACGATCCAGAGATGATTCCTGAAGGCTACCGCAGGCTGATTACATTGAATCCAGCTTCTCCACTCATTATTAGTTGGAAAGAGCTGTTTTTAGAAGGAAAAGTAGAGCCAACGTATCTTTTAATCAGTTTTCTCTATGCAGTATTCTTCCTGATTTTGGGTTTCCTAATTCATCGAAAACTGTCCTGGAGATTTGCGGAAATAGTATAGGAACGAAAGTGATGAGAGAACCAGTTGTTTCTTTTGATAGCGTCAGCAAGTCTTATCCTCTCTATCGCCACATGAGAGGTATTAAGAACTTTCTGTTTAACTTTCCCGAAAGCCTGATTTCGCTGCAAACTGAGCAATTTGAAAGTTTGCGCGATATTTCCTTTGATGTTTACAGAGGCGAAAACTTTGGCATCATCGGCCACAATGGAGCGGGAAAAAGTACGACTCTAGGCTTAATTGCAGGCGTATTACGCCCTAATAAAGGGCGAATCAAGATCAGAGGGCGAATTTCTCCGCTGCTGGCGCTCGGTGCAGGATTTCATCCGGATCTGAACGGTCGAGAAAACATCCTTTTAAATGGTGTGGTGATGGGCCTCACCAAACGAGAAGTGTTGAAAAAAATGGATGAAATCATCGAATTTGCTGAATTAGGTGAGTTCATCGATCGCTCTATTCGCGTCTATTCCAGTGGTATGTTGGCTCGTTTAGGATTTGCCGTTGTAGCCCATTTAGAGCCTGAAATTCTGCTAATTGATGAAGTGTTGGGCGTGGGTGATATTCGCTTTCAAAAGAAATGCGTCAAAAAAATGATGGAATTCAAAGAAAGCGATGTCACAATGATCATCGTTTCTCACTCCATTGCCAGCGTGGCTACGATTTGCGATCGCATTATGTGGATTGATGATCATACCGTTAAAGCCATTGGCGATCCCATCAAAATTGCTGAACAGTACTGCGCTGCATCTGATGTGAAGTTGGATCTAGGAACCAGTGCTGACTTAACTGGAACAAGCAACGCTGTCGCTGATGCGAATTCTGATTCTCTTGCAACTCTAGTAGCCAGCCAAACTGAATGATCCAGAACGTTAGCCCTGATGCTCATCAATCTCTCGTTTGCCGGAACTAAACCCACCGGACTAACGACCTACGCGACTAACCTAGTTCCTAATCTCCAAATGCCTGAAGCAACCCTCCTGATTCCTCCGAATCGGGAGGGTTTTGCTGATTATAAACAGCATTTCATTCCTGATAATTTAACGTCGGAACACGGAAAAAAAGGACATCTGCGGCGGTTAATCTGGACGCAATTTCGCTTGCCTCAAATTTATCGAGAATTGCGATCGCCCCTCCTTTTCTCCCCTATTCCAGAGGCTCCGTTATGGACAGGATGCCGCTTTGTGGTCATGGTGCATGACTTGATTCCACTTCATTTTTCAGAGTGGAAATCGCCCTTAAAATACTACTTTCGCTATTACGTTCCGCAAGTTTTAAAACAGGCCGTTCATATTATCTGCAACTCGCAAGCAACGGCTGACGATATGATTAAGTATTACGGTATTTCTGCTAATAAAATCACGCCGATCTTATTGGCTCATGACACTCAGAATTTTCGGTTTTTAGACTTACCGACTCAAAACTATTTCATTTACGTCGGTCGCAGCGACCCTTACAAAAACTTAGGCAGAATCCTCTCTGCCCTCACCCAACTGCCTAAAGATTATCAGCTCTGGATTGTCGGCCCATACGACGAGCGGTATATCCCTTCCTTAATGGCTCAAGCGGAAGAATTAGGCATCGCAGATCAAGTTAAAGTCCTTGATTACGTCCCTTATGCCGATTTGCCTAAGTTAATCAATCAGGCGATCGCTCTCCTCTTCCCCAGCCTCTGGGAAGGCTTTGGGTTTCCAGTTCTGGAAGCAATGGCTTGTGGCACGCCCGTTATTACGTCAAACTTAGCGTCTATGCCAGAAGTCGCTGGAGATGCGGCGCTTTTGATCAATCCTTACAGCGTCGAAGAATTAGCGTCTGCGATGCAACGGATGGTGAGGGAGGAAGGTGTGCGATCGCATCTCCGCCAATTAGGGTTAGCCAGAGCCAGTCAGTTTAGCTGGAAGCAAACCGGATCGCAAACGGCTGAGGTTCTGAGCCAGTTCCTTTAACGTAATACTGCCGTCTCGGCGGTCACTCGATTCCGAAACGGCAGTATTACGGAATGACTAACGTAGTTGAGCCAACACGTCATCCGGAATCAGAACTTTGTCGATCGCATGAATCACGCCATTGCTGGCTTCAATATCCCGCGTGGTGACTCTGGCGTCATTCACATAAAGCGTGCCGTTACGACG
>DATNPS010000544.1:0-3095 GCA_036703095.1 Crinalium sp.
AGTAAGTCGTCGGGATGCATAACTTGATTCACTCCATTGCCGTGGGCCTGCTCTATCGTCAGTCCGGTGTAGTCATACCATCGCTGATTGCAATATTCGTGATGTCCATCTGGGCGAACGACCCAAAAGAGCTGCGGCATGGTATCGGCAAGCGTGCGGAATGTGAACTCACTTTCTTGCAGCGCTGCTTCCGTTTGTTTGCGATCGCTGATGTCAAACAACATCCCCAGCATCCGCGTTGGCTGTCCGTTGCTGTCGTAATGAAAGCGGCCAAAGGAGGATACCCAGTGAATGCTGCCATCTGCCCAAACGACGCGATATTCGCAAGTGTAGTCTCGCTTTTCGGCCATCGCCTGCCGCGCGCGCGCTTGAGCGATCGGTAAATCGTCTGGATGAATGCGATCGCACCACTCTTGATAGGTTCGATGAGGCGTTCCCGGCTCGTACCCAAAAATCATTTCGTGATATGGCGTCCAAATGGTCTCATTACTTTGAACATCCCAATCCCAGGAACCGATGCGAGCGGCATCAAGGGCTAATTCCAGCCGAGCCTGACTCTCGCGCAGGGCGGCTTCGGCGTGTTTGCGGGACGTGATATCAACAAAGGCTCCTATCACCCCACGAACGTCTCCAGACTCATACTTCACTGGAACAGCCTTGCCGTATAAAGCACAGATATCACCATCTGCAAAGACAAACTCAAACTCACCTGAGACGGATTGCCCGGTACGGCCCGCCTGCTGCATGGGTAAGTCTTGTGGATCAACATCCTGGCCGTTCTGCTGAATTTTGAACTGGAAAGGATATTGGCCATCAGCGGGGGTTGCGGTCATGACTGAATCGGGCGATCGCCGCATCATTTCGTAAGCCGCTCGATTGGGGGTGACGTGATGACACTGGAGATCATGCGCAACCCAAACCCCAGCCGGAACAACTTCCATAAAGGCTTCCAGTTCAGCAGCTCTGGCTCGTGCGATCGCTTCACTTCGCTTGAGCGCGGTTTCTGCTCGTTTGCGATCGCTAATATCGGTCGTGCTGCCCACAACCCGTATGGCTTTCCCTGATGCATTTCGCAGAATTAACCCCTGGTCATGCACATCGACATAGTCGCCCTGTCGATTGCACACTCGATACTCCAGGCTATAGCGTTCATCATGCTGGAGTGCTTTCTGCAACGCGTATTGCAGAGTGTCAACATCGTCTGGATGAACCCGATTGAGCCACCACTCGCTGCTGGGTTCAGTCTCATCGACTGCAAAGCCAAGCAAATGACTGATCCCTTCACTCCGATCCAAGGAGTCTTTTTCCAGATTCCAGTCATAGACCGTTGCGTTAATGGCTGACATGGCTAGCCGAAATCGCTCATTGGCATCCGCCAAGGCTCGTTCAGTTTGTTTGCGCTCTGTCACATCCACCCCAATTCCCCACGTCGCCCAGCCTGCAACAGGAAATTCAGCTGCAATATTAGACCAGGCGATCGTTCGAATGCTGCCATCTTTGCAGGTTAAATCCCATTCCCAATTGCGATAATAGTCTCCCCGGTGCTGCCATTGCGCGGTTTTCTGCTGGCAGTACTGAGCATCGGGGTAAAGCTGCCCCATAATGCCAAAATTGCCGATCACCTCTGCCGCCGTATATCCTGTGACACTTTCGCACTCTTGATTCCAGGCAATGATATTGCCAGTCGCGTCAAAAGCATCCAGCATGACGGGCATGTTGTGCAGAATGGAGCGCAGCCGAGCTTCGCTATGACGCAATTCTTCCTCAATATGACGGCGATCGGTCACATCCCGCCAGGTGGCGACAAACCCATCACCCAATTTTGCAGCTCGAATGTCAAATGCGCGCACCAGGCGACGTTGCCCGTACTGATCTTCGTAGAACAGCGCATCTTTTACGAGTGGTTTTCCTGTTTCGACGACCTGACAGTACTCGTCAAATAATCCGCTGGTTCGGTGAGCTGGTAGCAGTTCGCAAAGTCCCTTTCCCAGTTGATCTGCCGCACTCATGCAATTGTTTAAGCAAGCCGCCTGATTCACAAACTCTACCCGAAAATCAAGAATTTGCCCCCGTGCATCTCGAATCGCGCTGTAGATTCCAAAGCAGTCCAGCATGGTTTCGATCGAGGTGTGAAATCGTTTCTCGCTGGCCTGTAGCTGCTGATGAGTATCTGAGAGCAAGTGGTTGAGCACCTGCACTTTCTCCTCGATCGCCGTTGATGTCGTCGGGCTAGCATTCCTGCGGCTACGGATCATCGTTATCAAACCCAGTGCGCCAATCCCGCCCAATCCGCCCATTAGAAGAATCAAACTAACTCCACTGGATGAGACGCATCCAGAAGCCATCAATTGGGATAAACCAAGAAGTCCAGCTCCATAACTCAGAAAAAATAGAAGGTTAATCAGTGACGCGAAGCGATCGGGTTGGGACATAGTGATTTAGTCAGCCAGGAAGAAGAAGACCCAAAGAAGCTTTAATATAGCTGTCGCCATGTTCGTTAGGAATTAAGGTGTGGGGTGAAGCCCCCAGTCAGGGATGGAACCTCTGCACCTCGTCCTAATTCCCATAACCGGGTTTATAGGATGAAATTTAGATTGGGATTAACTTACGCCTTTGGGTAGAACCAAACGACTATCTAAAGAAATAAATTTATTGGTTGCCTCATTCTTTAGAGCGAAATCAGGTTTGGTTACAAGAGGGCGATCGCCCTATATCCTTCTGCTGACCTTTATAAATGAATTCCCGACCAGCCTTACTTCCTAAGGCAGTTAACATTTATTCATAGATCAGATAAAAGTAGAGGTATAGCGTTCTTGGCATTGTTTCATGTATCACCTGGCTATTATTGATGATAATGAAACGTGGTGCTTCGTTTTGGCATTGCGGTTCCGGCAAGCAGGGTACAGGGTGTCTACCTTCATGGATGCCGATGCGTTTTTGCGCGAGGCGGATCAATTTGATCTGGTGCTGGTTGATTTCTCGATGCCCACACCTCGCTATCAGCGGGATGTCAATGGGCCTGAACTCATTTGCACCGTCAAACAGCGGCTGAGCAATCCTCCTCTGCTGGTGTTAATATCTGGCTTTTTTACAAA
>DATNPS010000574.1:0-4833 GCA_036703095.1 Crinalium sp.
ACTTACTTACATATTTCTGCCTTGCGATCGACGTATCTCTGAGAAATCAACCCTAAGATGCGAAAGGTTGTTTACAAACAGCTTGGGTTAAAACGTTCACAAGGCATGGAGGTTGACATGGAAACATATCAAGACTTTCTAGAGAAAGTTAAAACGCAGGGCAACTTAAAGAATTTGGAAGAAGCACGTAACGCTACGGAAGTGGTGTATCGAACAATGCGAGATGTGATGAGCAATGAAGCGATCGATCGCGTTGCAGATGAGTTGGATGAGAACGCTCCTGATAAAGTAGAAGACTTGTGGAAAGATACCAATCCATTGGTGAGCCTCCTTAGTCACATTCGGCCCAACCTGCACATTAGTCCTGACAACTTCTTGGTGCGCTTGAGACAAGAAGGTAATCTACCGGGAGCTGATGCAGAAACAATTATCAAAGCTATCTTCTCAGCTACAAAAGATGAATTATCGCAAGAGCGCGTTCAGGAAGTAGCTGGTTTTTTGCCTGGTAAAATTTCTGAAATGTGGCAAGAAGCTTAAATTGAAAGTTGAGTAAGCCTTACAAATCCGGTGCGTTTCCAACTTCTATCAAGAATTGCAGTAAACTCAGTGCAATCCTTCACCGCCACCATAAACACAAAAGATAGCTAGTGTTGCAAACACTAAATTTTGCGACATAGAGGTTTGGGGACTTCGCTCCCAAGAAGGGGTTCCACCCCTTCACCCCTTTCAAAACTTATTTGTTGTTGTACTGAGTCATCATTAAACAACATGATAAAAATCAGGGGAGTGTCCTTCAGGGCACTCCCCTGATTTTTAAGTACGTCCATTTACTGGGTGAACAAAGTACTCATGAGGGTACCGCTGAAGTGCGATCGCAAGAGCAACAATTAAAGCTGTCATCTCATTCAACAGTGAAGAGACGCGATGAGTATCCAAAAGATTAACGATTTAGCACTTGAATTAGTTGCCCGTGATTTTAGCAATGGTCATCAACCAACCAATGGAGGGCCAACCAAAACATCTCGCGCCCTTGCTATTATTCACCTTGCGGCTCATGATGCTTACGCGAAAGTAACCGGGCTATTCAGTCCAAACCTCAGCAGTGCACCGGACTTACCCGCTGACATTGGTAATGACGATATCACCGGAACAGCGGCACTAGTTGGTGCAGGTATCCGTGCAGCTGAAGTTCTCTATCCCGATGATGCGCAATATATCGCTGCACAGTCTTTACCGCTCATCATTGGGACTAATTCTACTGCTTTCAACTATGGCAAACAAGTTGCCGATGCATGGCTGGCCGCCCGAACCAATGATGGTTCAGAACTGCCTCAACTGGATGAACTGTATGCTCACGAACCAGGCCATCATCGTCCTGATCCGATTGAGCCAATGCAGAAAGCGCTAGGCCGCAAATGGGGACAGGTAAAACCTTTTGCGTTGACGAACGTAGTAACCGATGCCTCGCTCGCTGAACCCCCTCGCCTGGATAGCGACGAGTATGCCCTGGCATTTGATCAGGTGATTGAAGTGGGTAAAAACGACACCACCCAACGTGATGCCGATTTGCGACACCAGGCAGCGATCGGAATTTTCTGGGGATATGATGGCTCCAACAAGCTGGGCACCCCACCCCGTCTGTATAACCAGATCGTGCGTCACATTGACGAATTTAATGCACTCTCGCACGACAAGCAGATTCGGCTGCTAACGGCGATCAACGTGGCGATGGCAGATGCAGGAATTGCGGCATGGTACTGGAAATATGAGTATGACTTTTGGCGACCTGTTGTTGCCATCCGAGAAGCAGAAGATGGCTTTGGCCCAACAGGTAAAGGAGATCAAAACCATCTGCGGGGGCGATCGGGCGATCCATTTTGGCTACCGCTGGGAGCACCCAAGAGCAACCCTTATCCTATAGGCACGGCTGCTAGAAACTTCACGCCAAACTTCCCTGCCTATCCGTCAGGACATGCCAGCTTTGGTTCAGCCTGCTTTGAAACAGCCGCTGCTCTGTTAGGCAAAACACCCGAAGAGATTCAAATTGTTGATTTTGTGTCTGACGAGTTTAATAGTGTCACCACAGACAATACGGGTACCACTCGTCCAAAATGGCAGCAAACGTTTACACTCCGTGAAGCGATCGAACAGAATAAAGTCAGCCGCATTTATCTCGGTGTGCATTGGATCTTTGATGCTACAGGTGGCGAAACCGTTGGTAAAGCGGTAGCCGATAAAGTGGTTCCTGCATTCAAGTAAGGATTGCTGTAACCGATAGCATACAGAAAAACCGCGCGGTGCAACGATCTAGACACGATCGCTGCACCGCGCGATCCGGCTATAAAGAGAAGTAAAGCCTCCTTCAGCAATTAAGTTTCGGGTTTTATTAGATCCGCGATCCTAGGCATTCCAAATGCGCCGATTTAGATTCAATTCTTCGATAATACTCTGAGCAACTTGAACGTCAGTCAGGTAATTTTGAATTTCCTCAACATTGAGCAAAGCAGATTTTGACAAGAGAGAAGGTGGCTCAAAATAGTTTTTGCCCGTAGGGAACGCAATATAGATATTAGATTGAATAAACGACAGCACAATACCCAATCGATACGCTTGAAACGCGCGATCGCTCCGATAGGTCACAAACTCAATGAGCCGCTGCATCAGACTCGTGGATAAAATATAGCGAGCCTCAACTTGATCGGTAGAATAAACCACAAACAACCGCTGAAATTCTGGATCTTCTAATTTAACTCGTTCACCAAATCCGTCGTTTTGCGTTCCATGCCAATCTTGTAGAACCTTACCAACATTTCCCAAAACCTGCTCTGCAAGATTCGGCAGAATGATGGTTTTGCTGCTGAATGTTTTGTTGAAATTAGCCCTAAAAAACATATCACTGAAAACGGTTTCCAAATCTGATGATTTGCTACTGCTAGCATTCGATACGTTCTTTCTGCGCTCTACCCGTATTTCTGAAAGGCGAAACTGAGTAGCTCCTACCTTTCCCATCAGCAGGTCTTCATAGTGATAGCGATCGATCCTACCAGCGTAAATCTGGCTGGCTATAAAGATCTCCTTTGTAATTCCCCCCGTCGGAGTGTAAGACAAATTTGGATAATACAGCTTCACCAGTCGTTGAATGATTTGGCGTTTGAATTGCTTGCGATACTCTTGAAACGGTGCCTGATTGAGATTAAAAATCAGGGTCAGTGCAGCGATCGCCCCCAGCAACACTGTGATGCCCCCGGCTATAAAGTATCCAGCGATCGGCAGAATAGACGATGCTATCACCGTCAGAATGACTCGATTGCGCAGTTGGAGCCGTTTGGCCTCCAATTCCTTCACAACAGGCTGAAGCTCGTTCGCATACAGTTGGCTTAAGGAATCACGATCGGGAATCATAAGACGGCAGGAGGACGAAGGCTAACTAGCCTAGCGTAGCCGCCACAGCTATAGGATTGCCAGAGTTTAAAATCCCAGAGGCGGGACACCTGCACTTCCCACCTCTGGGATTTTATGTTTCAGCACGTCCCTTGTGGGTATGAAATAAAACTGAAAATAGTTAACCAATTAATTTTCTTTTGGTAAAGTGCAATACAAAAAAGCGCTTCTAGCATCCCTATGATTCATCTGTGTTAACCAGTTTTCACATAATTCTGAATTAAGCGCAGACACATTTGATGCAATGTGATGCAATAACCGCAGCCCAGCGCAGTTGTTGTAGCGCCAGTGCGTTAGAGGTATCGCTGGAGGGAAAAGCGATCGCACACTCTCTCCCCTTCCACACAAGAAACTCGTTGTTTCTTGAGGGATTGTTATGGCTTGAAGACCGTTTTTGCCCCCATCTACTACAACGGTAAACTCAATGCAGCTACCCAGATCCGGCTCGCCTGAAATCAACGAGATTCGACGATTAGAGGCGTTGCTTCCAGAAGAGTTAGAGTCCCAAATTAATATTGTTCCGTGTGCACAGCGCAGCCATTTCCCGATCGCCAATCAACGAATTGAAGGGCAATTTTCCATCCAAATTGATTGGACTCAGTGGCGATCGCTCACTATTAGTCAGCGGGATATGCTGTTCTGTCATGAAGTAGCGCGGATTCAAGGACGGGCGATCGCTCGATCATCCTGGGAAGTGATTGCAATTGGGATCGGTCTATCGGCGGCCCTAGTAGAGTTGCCGTCGCATAGCGTGATTGCCTTTTCTGTGGCGCTAGCGGCATCTGGACTGGCAGCCTACAGGCTATACCAACGGAAATGGGGAGAGCAAAGCTTACGGGATGCAACAGCGGCAGATCAAGCCGCGATCGAATTGGCGATGCAGTTAGGCTATTCCTTTGCAGACGCGCATGACAGTTTGTATGAGGTGTTAAACAGGTTAGCGAAGCAGCCCGCTTACAAGAAACGGTGGAAGCAATATCAAGTGCGGTTGCGCGTTCTGGAAATGTTGGCATCCAGCAAAAATAAGGGACCGCAGCCACTCGTTCTAAACCTAAACGCAACCAGGGATAGAGAAGTTATCCGACGGAGTTCTCGGAATCTGGCCTTCTGATGCTTCTTTCAACGTATTGGCTCGTTTCAGAGGATAACTGAGAGGTATCTGGATCTTCCTGTAAGGGCGTAGCATTCGGTCATTCTGTCTCAGTCATTCAGGACATCCTTGATCGAATGCCGCGCCCCTACCTAATTGTTAGATTTTCTCATAAACGGATAGTCATTATTTATGTCAGTCTCTACTGCACAAGTTAGTCAGATCGGCCCGGTGATTGCAAAAGCATTGCGCGATCGCACTTTGTTGTCCAAGTTGCTCACGGAACCTAAGCAAACGCTGCT
>DATNPS010000586.1:0-9500 GCA_036703095.1 Crinalium sp.
GAACCCTACCCCTATCCCTACAACGGCGACCTCCGCCCCGAAAATACGACGCTGCTGATAATCGACATGCAGACGGATTTTTGTGGCAAGGGTGGCTATGTAGACAAGATGGGCTATGACCTGTCGCTGACTCAAGCCCCGATTGAGCCGATTAAACATGTGCTATCCGTGATGCGAGCCGAGGGGTATCACATCATGCATACCCGCGAAGGTCATCGGCCTGACCTGTCTGACCTGCCGGAAAACAAGCGGTGGCGATCGCGTCAAATTGGTGCAGGCATTGGCGATCCTGGCCCTTGCGGTAAGATTCTGGTGCGCGGCGAACCGGGTTGGGAGATCATTCCCGAACTGGCTCCCCTCCCCGGTGAAGTGATCATCGACAAACCGGGAAAAGGCTCCTTCTACGCCACAGATTTAGACATGATTCTGCGGCAAAAGGGGATTCAGAACATCATCCTGGCAGGTATCACCACTGATGTTTGCGTCCACACCACTATGCGCGATGCCAACGATCGCGGCTATGAGTGTTTGCTGCTCTCCGATTGCACCGGAGCAACCGATTACAGCAATCATCTCGCCGCACTCCACATGGTCAAAATGCAGGGTGGTGTGTTTGGCGCGATCGCGGATTCCGAAGCGTTAATTGCTGCCATTAAAACGTAGTGCGACGAGTTACAGGTTCAACCGCCACACCCACACCCACCCGTTATACCGTTCTCTAGAAGGTTAGTGCGATGACAGATGTAGCCAATACCTCAACTGCCCACTCATCCAGTTCGACACCGAGTGCCAAACCCTCGGAACTGGTGGTCATGAATATGACCAAACAGTTTGGTTCCCTTGTAGCTCTGGATAACGTATCGCTGACGTTGAAACCGGGAAGCTTTCACGCCCTGCTTGGTGAAAATGGAGCCGGGAAAAGCACATTGGTGAAGTGCATCATGGGCTTTTACACCCCCACATCTGGCGATATTTTCATCAACGGGCAAAAGGTGAGCATTCATAGCCCCCGCGATGCTCACAAGTTTGGGATTGGCATGGTGTATCAGCACTTCACCTCCGTTCCGGCCATGTCAGTTGCGGAAAATCTGGTGCTGTCACGGTTCGAAAGTTCGGCGGTGATTAATTGGAAGCAGGAAATGGAGCATCTGCGAGCGTTTATGAGCAATGCTCCGTTCCAGGTGCCGCTGGAAACCCCGATCGCCCAACTGGCTGCCGGACAAAAGCAAAAGTTAGAAATCCTCAAGCAAATTTATCTACACAATCGTCTGCTGATCCTGGATGAACCGACCTCTGTATTAACGCCCGGTGAAGCGGATGAAGTGCTGGGTTTGCTACGCGAACAGGTGACAGACGGGCAACTCAGCGTTTTGATGATCTCTCACAAATTCCGGGAAGTCATGGCATTTGCGGATGAGATCACCGTTTTGCGAAAAGGAAAGTTTGCCGGGAGCGGATTGGTGAAAGACCTGACCGTCTCCGACATGGCGGAGATGATGATGGGCGAAAAGAAAGAGCCAAAGCCCGTCGAAAAAGTCGTTCACGCTGAGCCGAAACCCGTTCTGGACGTCAGACAGGTTCATGCCAACAAAGACAATGGCTTAGAAGCGGTTGGTGGTGTGTCGCTCACCGTTCACAGCGGCGAAATTGTGGGAATTGCCGGAATTTCTGGCAACGGACAGCGAGAACTGGTCGAAGTGCTAGCCGGACAGCGAGAACCCACCTCCGGTCAGGTCTGGGTGAATGGCGAGGTGTACACGGCAACGCGATCGCAAATGTATAAACACCGCGTCTTCGCCCTCCCAGAAGAACCGCTGCGCAATGCCTGTGTGCCCCATATGAGCGTTGCCGAAAACATGGCCTTACGAACCTTCGATCGCCCCCCCCAAGCCAAAGGCATCATGCTGATCCTGAAGGCGATCCGTCAGATGGCCACCGGATTAATTCAGCAGTTCTCCGTCAAAACGCCCTCGCCCGAAACCCCGGTCGGCAATCTCTCTGGCGGAAATGTTCAGCGAGCCGTCCTGGCACGAGAGCTATCCGCCGATCACATTAATTTGCTGATCGCCGCGAACCCTTGCTTTGGTCTGGATTTTGCCGCCGTCGATTTTATTCACAGCCAGATTGTCGATGCCCGTAACCGGGGTGTAGCTGTCCTTCTGGTCAGCGAAGACCTGGACGAACTGCTCAAACTTTCCGATCGCATTTTTGTCATCAGTGGTGGCCAGTTCGTTTATGAAAGCGCGATCGCCGACGCCGACTTTGCCGCCATTGGCCGCAGCATGGCAGGACATTAGTGTTGTAAAACGTCGATGTGATCAACGTTTTACAACACCAGTCAATACACTCAACACCTAACCCCCAACACCCCCTATGCCCTCCATCCCCGCTCAGCCCTACGCTTACGAATTGCCGGATGATTTGAGCAAAGTGGCTCTGGTCATTATTGACATGCAGCGAGATTTTTTGGAACCGGGTGGATTTGGTGATGCGTTGGGCAATGACGTGGCCCGATTGCAGGCGATCGTCCCCACCTTGAAAGAATTATTGGCCGCATTCCGGGCAAAAGGATTGCCCGTCTTTCACACGATCGAATGCCACAAGCCTGATTTGTCTGACTGTCCGCCATCCAAACTAAACCGAGGCAGCGGATCGTTGAAAATCGGGGATGCTGGGCCAATGGGACGCATTCTGGTTTTGGGTGAACCGGGAAACGGCATTATTCCAGAATTAGCACCTCTACCAAATGAAACGGTGATCACAAAACCAGGAAAAGGTGCATTTTATGCAACGCCGTTAGGAGCCTTGCTGCAAGAAAAAGGAATCACTCATTTATTAATTACAGGAGTCACAACAGAAGTGTGTGTGCAAACCACCATGCGCGAAGCCAACGATCGCGGCTATGAATGCTTAATGGTGGAAGACTGCACTGAAAGCTATTTTCCTGAATTCAAACAATCCACCTTGGAAATGGTGCGGGCACAGGGCGGCATCGTTGGCTGGACGGCTCCAGCGGCGGCTGTGATCGAGGTTCTAGATGCGATCGCCCCATCCCCCGTGACCGTTTAGTGTGTCGGTTGTAATGCACTGGTTGTAATGCATTGACTGTAGTGCATCGATAGTTTGAGGAGTGACGTTGCTTCATGACAGAAGTCATTTATTTAGCGGTTAATGGAACATTAATGCGCGGTCTAGCGCTGAATCAAAATTTGCTGAAAGCAGGAGCCACATTTCTGCGAGAAACCACAACAGAGCCAGCCTATCGACTCTGGTCGATTAACGATCAACATCCGGCGATGCTGAAAGTGGCAAACGGTGGAGAGGCGATCGCCGTTGAAGTGTGGAAAGTTCCGCCCGCAGGTATTTGTTCGATTTTGCTGAGAGAACCACCGGGATTGTGTATCGGCAAAGTGCGGTTAATCGACGGACAAATCGTGTTGGGTGTATTGGGTGAACCCTTTTTGTGTGAAGGTCAACCTGAGATCACTCAATGGGGTGGCTGGCGCGCTTATACAGCAGCATTGCAAAACGCCGCTCCGGCTCGATAATATTCTGCCTCCGGCAAGATGCACCCGCGTTTCACTTCCACGTAAGCTCTAATCGATTGGGCATTGCCCCTCGGTGGTTTTCGCAGTCGTAATATGGAGCTGAGTTGCAAGATTGATCTACCGGGTGAGTCAGGAGAAATCGTTAGGATGGGTAAGATTGAAAGAATCGTCAGCGATCGCCCATGCCTTGATGACCGCACTAGAACCAGGCAAATTACTGGATAGGCGCTATCGAATCGTTAAAACCCTGGCCAAAGGAGGGTTTGGACGAACGTATATCGCTGAAGACATGCGCCGTCCCGGTAATCCTCAGTGCGTGGTCAAGCACCTGAAACCCGCCAGCCACGATTCTGGTTTCTTGGAACACGCCAGACGGCTATTTGCAACAGAAGCCGAAACGCTAGAGAAGCTGGGTCATCACGATCAGATTCCACGATTGCTAGCGTATTTTGAAGAAGACCAGGAATTCTACCTGGTTCAAGACTTAATCGACGGCCACACGCTCAGCCAGGAATTGCAGCCGGATCAAACCTGGTCGCCGAACCAAATTTGGCAAATGCTTCAGGATGTCTTGAGCATTCTGGTCTTTGTACATGAGTTTGGCGTAATTCACCGCGACATCAAACCCGACAACATTATTCGGCGGCGACATGATGGCAAGCTGGTTTTAGTCGATTTTGGGGCCGTCAAACAAATTCAATCGCATCAGGTCAAGGGACAGGTTACTTCCACCATCGCCGTCGGCACTCCCGGCTACATGCCGACCGAGCAGAGCAATGGCAAGCCCCGCCCCAATAGCGACATTTACGCGTTGGGCATTATTGGGATTCAGGCGGCAACTGGGTTATCTCCCACCAAGCTACAGGAAGATATCGATACCGGAGAAGTGCTCTGGTCATCAGACGCGATTCATGACGAACTGGCCGCCATCCTGTCGCGCATGGTGCGCTATCACTTCAAAGACCGCTACCAGTCCGCCGCAGAAGCCCTACAGGCGATCGAACAGCTTCTATTGCAATACCCCGACCTGGACGCTGAAATTCGCTATAGCTCGATCGCGCTGAAACCTGAGCCGCGATACAACATCCAGGCTGTTCCAGGCTCTCATCCTCCCGTTTTATCGTTACCCAAATTAACCGAAGCCTTATCTTCGCTTGAAGATACACTGGCAGCCCCTTCAGAAGTTCCCTCTCTGCTTGATAAAACGCCCGACCCGCTGCCCGTTGCCGCCGCAGGCGTTGCTCCGGCTGCTGTCGAAGAAGCGATTCAAACGCCCCCCGTTACAGAACTGTTGCCCGTTGCGACCGTTGAGCCACTCATCACCGAAACCGATGAAGTCACGGAAACTAACGAACTCACGCAATCCGAACGGCAAGTTGAATCAGAGAATGACCTGGCCGACGAGACGCCCCACCCACCAGTCGAGGCTATTGAGCGATCGCCCCAAGTTCTTCCAGCCCACCCACCAGAACCTCAAGACAAATCTCTTCCCCTTGACGCTTCACCTGTGGAACCGTCCCCAGTGCCCTCAACCATCCTTGATGTGATTCCAGAGGCGACATTTGGGGATAGTGATCGCGCCTCCGTTCCGAATGTGACCGTTTCAAAGGCGACCGTTCCAAATGTGATGGTTGGGGATGGCGATCGCACCTTAGCCGTGACCAAATCGCGGCCCTCGGATCGGGCTGCTCCGATCCAATTTCCCCATCTTCAATTTCCCCTGTGGAAAGTCCTGCTAGGGTTCGGACTCATTGCCTCTGTACTGGCGTTGGGAATTCCAGCCATGATGCAGGCGCTATTCTTTGTGAACCGCAGCAGCAGTAGCCCCTCTCACCTCACGCAAGCTCCCTTATCGCAGGTGCTCACTCTGGGAGTACCCTGCCCTGCCGCCACGCCTGTCTCACTTCCAGACCGCAAGCCTGACCTACGCATAGAGAGTGCCACTCCAGCAGACTATTATGGTTCTGTTCGCGCGGGCAAACCCGCTGATGGCGAGGGAATCGCTGTTTTTCCCAACGGCGATCGCTTTGACGGCAAATTCCGTAATGGTATGTTTAATGGCTGCGGTACCGTTACGTTTGCCAACAGCTACATCCAAACCTACGTGGGTCAGTTTCAAGATGGTCTGTATGCAGGTTTAGGATTACTGACCTGGAAGAACGGCGATCGCTATATTGGTCAATTTGAAGATGGTAAATGTCAGGGTGAGGGAACTTTCATCTCGAAAAAATATCATCAATCTATTAGCGGAACCTGGGAAAATGGAGACCTTCCAGGTAGCGATTTGTCGTGTAATAAAGTGAACAAATAGACGTATAGCTGTTATTTCATGAAAATCACTAAGTCTTCACTCAACGCATCTAAGCTTTTTCTAATTCCGGTCACCAGTATTGGCTTAAGTGCCGCGATCGGGTTAACGCTCGTCTCTAACATGGCGATCGTTCGTCCGGTTAGCGCGCAGCCTGCTCCTGGCACCCCCAGTCCCAGTCCATCCCCTAGTCCGGCTCCCACGCCCAGTCCGGCTCCCACGCCTGCGCCCAGCCCCACTCCAGTTCCGGCTCCCACGCCTGCTCCAGCCCCAACGCCCGCGCCGACGCCCAGTCCAGCCCCGACGCCGACGCCTGCTCCAGCACCCACGCCCAGCCCAACGCCTGCGCCCAGAACTTCAGCCCCATCCCCCAGCCCCAGTCCAACGACCGGAGCCTCTCCCACCACCTATCCGCCTGCACTCTGGTAAGCGAATGTGAACTCGACGACCGCCCAAAAACGTGTTCCGCGCAACGTGCGGGACACGTTTTTGGGCCATTTCAGCCCTTACGGCAGACCGATGACCATCCCCCAGAAAAATTTCTCAAATGAGGCTTCATCCACATTCACAGACATCTTGCGGCCCCAGGTATAGACATCGAACTGCACTCGACCATCCTTGATAATCACATTTCCCAATAGCGTCACCCAGTGATTGGGGACAGCAAGCGGAGCTTCAGCTTCAGTCGTAGACGCCGTTCCAAGCAACCCTTTGGCGGTAATCAGGGCAAACGCTACACCACCCAGTTTGACCGTATTGGCCGCATCGCGCAAAGCGAATAAATCCTTCGACTTGTAAGCCAGCACATAATTGGCCTGACTGTAGCCCAACACCTCGCGCACCCAGCCCTTCATTTCCCACGAAAAGCTCATACCGCTGAGGTCACGAACAAATTTCGGAGCCTCCGGGTCAACGGGAAAAATCAGGCTTTCCGCTTGCCTGAGGGTAGATAGGAGCATCCAGTCGGCCTGTCCCATCCGCAAATTTCCCTTACTGGATTGGCGCAGCCGCTCGGACGTATCAATTCGCTTGGTCTTGGTTTGAAAATATCCCACCTCAAATAAGTTCTGGCAGATTTGCACATACCGGAGCGGTTGTTTCCGCACCAGCTCAAACAAGATAGACGTCGGCCCACAAAATGGTTGTTGCCCTTGATTGATTTGAAACGGATCACTGACCCGCGATCGCATATCTGATACCACCGTCGCCTTATCTAAGAAGGGCCACATACCGGGCAGAGGAGATTGCTCAAAGTGGGCGATCGCATCCAGAGCTTGCTGAAGAACCGTTGAGTTAGGCGGGATATTGCTGCCAATGACCATAGGATTCCGAGGGATAGAGCCAATAGAAGTTGATACACCCTGACCCGTAAAAATTACGTAATTACCGCCTCTCATGCAGTGCGGAGCTGTCACATGCTCAAATCTGATGGGTCACAGCAACCGATATTATCTATAGCAGTTTTCTATATTGAGAGCGATGTTTCTATTTTCCAAAACCATTAATAAAACAAAGGGGCCAGTGATTACCCTTTATGTCACCTGTTGGACAACGGAATCGGACTGATCCGCCGCTACCCAAATCAAGCCTGCCTGTGCAGGGTTCAAACCTCTTACTCTTCTTTGAAGCTGATTTTATGATGCGAAAAATACGATCTAGCCGTTCCCTAATCGGTGGAGCAGTCATTCTCAGCACTGTCCTGGGATTCGGATCATTGCCTGCCTCTGCACAGCTTTCTAATCGCCAGGTGGCGGCTGTGGTTGAAGCATTGCGTCAGGCGTCACCCCAAACAGGCACCGCCAATGATGGACTCTACAGCGATTGGCAAATCAAGCCCGAAAACATTCCTCGCTGGTCGCGCTCCTGTATTGGACGGGAGCTGACCCCATCCCAATTTGAGGCCAGTCCCGATACCGCTCGTTCGGTCGTCACCTGTGTTGTGCGAGACGTGCTGCAAGACCAATATCGGGAAGGCGGCAATAATGACCTGGTCGCCGTTCGCCGGATGGCTGCCTGGTGGATGACAGGTGATCCAAGCCAATACAACAGTCAGGCGATCGCGTCTTACATTCAACGGGTCGTCCGAGTCTATCAACAGCAGGTTGGAGCGGCGACAGCCCCGTCCTCATCCCCACCGCCCAGTTCTTCATCCGAGTCCAACACACCCGAGGAGACCGCTCCTGCCCCACAATCCACGGAGTATGACCGCTATATGCGGGCAGGCTATGCCGCGACTCAGCAGCGAGACTATGAAACGGCCCTCCTGTATTTCAAACGGGCGTTGGATGAGCGTCCCAATGATTCGTTTGCAGCACAGGCGATTCAGAATGTGGAGGGCTATCGCGATCGCAATTCGCAATCTCCCTCACCCAGTCCCTCACCTTAATTCTTAATTTTTTAAATCAAAGCAATGATGAAACGACTTTTACTGAGTCTCACGTTACTCGGTTCTCTAGTGGCGTATCCCCTCTCTGTTGCGGCACAGGAGGGCAACTGGGTGGAAGTAACACGAAATTCTGTGGGCGATCGCTTCCTGGTGAATCCCACCTCGATTGAAAGCCGGGGTGGATTTGTCTGGTACTGGGAGTACCGCGACTTTCCTCAACCCAATAATGCGATCGTAGGTCTCGATGTAGGACAGCCCGTATACGGCGTCATGTTTTACCGCTCGACGGACTGCGATAGCGGCGCTACCCGTTTAAGACGCATGGTCATCCATGACCAGAACCGCCAAGTCCTTCGCCGGGTGGTCTACAACGATAATGGCCCGCTAACTCGTCCTGCGCAGGGCAGTAGTGCGGAAGCCGTGGTGCGCTACGCGTGCACCCATCGACCTAATACCGAAACGCCAACCTCTGGAAACTAGGTATCACAACGCCAAATTCTCCTGTACAGACGTGCCACTGGCACGTCTCTACGGATGGCCACGCATCACAACCATGGCGGCGCTTCATACCAATGATTCAAAATCATTCGCATTTACAGACGTGCCACTGGCACGTCTTTACGGCTGGTCACGCATCACAACCATGACGCTGCACCAGACCAATGATTCAAAATCATTCGCATTTATAGAATCAGGGCTGTAGGGATGCCAAACGACACCCCTACATTTCGTTAGAGCTTATCGTCGTCATCTGAGGTACCCTGAAAGCCGCGCACAATCCGGGAGAGTTCACTTTTCTCATCCACGGCAATGCGGCTGGGCGACCCTGTAATAATCCGCTCAAAGTTGCGGAACGAGTCCTTAATTTCAGGGCCTTTAGCGCTGATGATGTATTCCCGAATTCCTTTATCGTGCCAGGAACCGCGCATCTTAAAGACATTAAGCGCACGAGACATCTCCCCGCGAATTTCCACATACTGCAACATCAAAATAGTGTCTGTGATGGTTGAAATATGGGAATCCGTGATGGAGTGCGATCCCATGAACTGATCGGTAGTGTTGGTAAAGAAGCCCGTGATCTCTTCCTGCTTTGCATACCCCGTCACCCCAATCACAAACTGACGGAAAGCATTATTGCTCACCCCTCTCGCCAACGCTGAAAGAGAGTCGATCGCAATCCGAGACGGCTTAAATTCCGCAATCTCAGACTTAATAATTTGCAGGTGATCTTCCAGACCCGCCGATTCAGGATACGCGC
>DATNPS010000002.1:0-22714 GCA_036703095.1 Crinalium sp.
ACGCGGTTTACAAGAGCAAATCTTACTGTCCGGTTCCTGGAACTTAAACCCCTGGTTGGTTCAGGTTGAACAGGTTCCCATGACGGAGATTCCCATCGGATATGTTGGGGTAGTCATTTCCTACGTGGGTAAGGCGCATGAGGATGTCAGCGGTGCTTCGTTTACCCACGGTGATCTGGTGCATCCCGGCCACAAAGGCGTGTGGACGGAGCCGCTATACCCCGGTAAACATCCTATCAACAGCCGAGTCATGAAGGTAGAGCTGGTGCCCACCACTAATATTGTGTTGAACTGGTCTGCCCGAACAGAGCGGCACAACTATGATTCCAACCTGGAATCGCTCAAAGTTCGCTCCAGAGATGGGTTCGCCTTTGATCTGGAAATTGCTCAGATTATTCACGTCGGCGCATTAGATGCACCTAAAGTGATCTCCCGCGTCGGCTCGATGCAAAACCTGGTGGATCACGTTCTGGAACCCACCATCGGCAACTATTTCCGCAACTCGGCACAAGAATGTACTGTACTCGATTTCTTGAGTGCTCGGAGTGAGCGGCAAGCCGAAGCTGCTGAATACATCAAGCAAGCGCTACGTGGCTATGATGTGCAGGCGATCGATACGCTAATCGGTGACATTCAACCCCCTGCTTCGCTGATGCAAACGCAAACCGATCGAAAGATCGCAGAAGAACAGCGGAAGACGTATGAAGTGCAGCAAATGGCTCAAACCCAGCGACAGCAGTTGGTACGGGAGACAGCACTGGCCGATATTCAGCAGGAAATGGTGAAGTCGGAGCAAAACGTTAATATCGCGGAACTGCAAGCAAAAGCGGAAATCCAACGAGCCACGGGTGAAGCGGAAGGGATCAAGCTGAAAGCGGTTGCCGAAGCTGATTCCATTCGCGCTACAGGTATTGCCAGAGCCGAAACCTATCGGGCTGGTGTACAAGCGCTGGGGCCAAAGAGCTACACCGCGATGCAGTTGATGCAGATTATTGGCGATCGCCATGTCCGTCTCATCCCCGACATTCTGGTTGGCAACAACGGTGGCGGCAATGGTTTGGTAGATGGTCTGCTCTCCATGATCCTATGGAATCAGCAAGCCAACGGCAAAGCAGGCAATGGCAAATCTGGCCTATCGACTACAGCAACAGGCGAATCAACGTCAGAGCAACCTGACACCCCAACTCCGGCAGTGCCGACTGTACCCAGTCAGCCGCCAGCGATCCTCAGGGTCAAGGGTGAGCCACCCGCTAATCCTGATCTGAGTTCGGAGATTGATGCAATCTTTAACTCTGATATTCGATAGTTAAGGTCTATCAGTAGGGTGGGGCGCGGTGCAGGGCATCGCGCCCCACTTTATGATGAGATTAGCTGGATTAATCGTATAGCTGTTGCCACGTTTGTTAGAACATCGAAAACCAAGGGGGTATGGGGGCTTTGCCCCCAGCCAGGGGTTCCACCCCTGCACCCCGTTTTAATTCACATGGTTACGGCTCTAGGTGTTGTCCTGCATCCTGATTCATCACCTGACCTTGCATGACGTATTGCCTCAATCCCACCTGTAAAGCACCACAGAACTCTGATGATGCGCAGATATGCCGCTTCTGTGGCTCTCGATTAAAATTGCGCGATCGCTACTCTGTCATCCGTTTAATTGGTCAGGGAGGATTTGGTCGGACGTTTCTAGCTGTCGATGAGAAAGGAAAGGAGAATGAACGACAGCGAAAGTTAAGTGAAAAAGATGTTTTGAGAACTGATGCTGAGAAATACACAAAACAGAATTTGTGTGTTATTAAACAGTTTTTTCCGCGTGATATCAATCCGACTCAGCAAGAAAAAGCGATCGCTCTCTTCTACCAAGAAGCTGAGCGTTTGCGAGAGTTAGGAACTCATTCTCAAATTCCTGATTTAATAGACTTTTTTGAAGAACAGCAGCAGTTTTATCTCGTTCAAGAATTTATTGTAGGACAGAATTTAGAGGATGCGTTAGAGCAGCAGGGTGTGTTTTCAGAAGAGGCAATCTGGCAGCTATTAGCAGAAATTCTACCTGTTCTCAAATTCATCCACGATCGCTCTGTCATTCACCGAGATATCAAACCTGCAAACTTAATTTGGCGATCGCCCTCTCCCCCGTTAACTCCATCGACACCAGGAAATTTAGTGCTGGTTGACTTTGGAGCTGCGAAACGAATCAATCTGGCAGAACGACAAAAAACAGGCACTACGATCGGCAGCGCTGAATATGTTGCGCCAGAACAGCTACGCGGTAAAGCGGTATTTGCAAGCGACCTTTATAGCCTGGGTGTCACCTGCATTCATCTGCTCACCGGAATGTCACCCTTTGATCTATTCGACAGCATCAACGACACCTGGGTTTGGCGCGATTACCTGGAAACTCCCGTTAGCGATCGCCTTGCCCAACTCCTCAACCAGCTTCTCCCAAATGCCCTCAACAAACGCCTTCAATCCGCCACCCAAGCCCTCCAATTTCTATCTTCCCCACCTTCCCCATCTCCCCCATCTTTCCCACCATCCCCATCCCTCCTCCACACCCTCATCGGACACACCTCCTGCATTAATTCCATCGCTATCAGTTCCGATCGCCAAACGTTAGCCAGCGGTAGTGATGATAAAACAGTGCGAGTCTGGAATGTAGTCACGGGTGAGTGCTTAATGACGTTAACCGAACAGCATCAACCAATTCGAACTGTTGCTTTTAGTCCGAATGATGCTTTGCTCGCTGTTGCGGCAGATGATAAAGCGATCGCACTCTGGGATTGGCGCAATCAGCGGATCACTCGAACGCTAAATGGACACACGCAAATGATAAGGGCGATCGCGTTTCACCCGACAGAACCAGTGCTAGCGAGTGCCAGTTGGGACAAAACGATCCGACTTTGGAATTATCAAACGGGGGATGCTCTGACGACGCTCATTGGGCACAAGCTCCAAGCTACGGCAGTCGCTATCAGTCCCAATGGGGAATGGCTGGCGAGCGCTAGCGTAGACCGCACGGTTCGGCTCTGGCAATTGCGCAACGTCAATGAAACTTGGACTGGCTTCCTGCGCTATGTCCTGGAGGGGCATGTCAGCGCGGTGTTTGCGGTTGCCTTCAGTCCCGATAGTCAACTCCTGGCGACTGGAGGGGATGATCGCACGATCAAGCTCTGGGATGTGGCTACAGGGCGGCTGGTTCGAACACTGGAAGGCCATTCCTGGGCGATCGCGATTCTGGCCTTTACTCCTGGCTATGAAACATTAATCAGCGGCAGTTGGGATACAACCGTCAAGCTGTGGTACTTGCAACCCCACCGTAAACCCGAATCCGTAATGTTTGTAGGACAGTCTGATGCGGCGCAGGCGATCGCGTTTAGTCCAGATGGAATGCTGATGGCAAGCGGTAGCCGCGATAAAACGATCAAAATTTATGGACAATATGAGCCACTGCCGTAATTCCATTTGTGATATTTATCACATGCTAGGTGTAGCGCTGTCACAACGATTGGTTGTGCTTCATCACAGCGAATGTGTTAAAAAAATCACACCTTCAAACCGTTTTCCATCACCTATTTCAGTCTGGAAAAAGCAGATAGTAGTGAACATCCCAGGTTATGGGGGTCGATACTTTCCTAATCAGGTGACGATGATTGGGTTGACTAATCTGAGATGTGAGATGTTCCGGTTGTTGATGGAGAGGATTTGAGATTGATACCCACCCCAGTGAGTTTAGTGAGGCTGTGAATTATGCAATCTGCCAGTACCAGAAAAGAAATCGTTATTGCTCAAGCGGCTTTAGAGCATGGGGTTTACTTTATGGAGGTTGGAGCAACGGACAGAGCAGCCGCTTACTTTCAGTTGTCATCCCAAAAATTACAGGTGTTAGCTAAGCTGTTGACGTTGTCCTGACGGTAGCGTTGAACTCAGGGTGCATCTACTACTAACGTGAATTGGCTATAGAGTGTTACAGCAATTCTTATGCTGCAAATCGGCGGCAGTGCAGATTCGTCACAGGCGAGCTTGTACCGCCGCCGACTGCAATTTTTTCGCGCCTGTCGGCGTGTAAAAACTGCAATCGGTTTCAAAATGAGAATTGCTGAGATTTTTATAATTTTTGATCGTGGGTGACCAACACCTGCTACGATCCCAATCAGCTTCATTCCCCTTCACATCTGACTGATTACTCCGATTACTCCGACAATTTAAGAGAATGCTCATGACCTTGTGTAGGTTGGGTTGACGCAGGAAACCCGACATCCCTAGTTCGGTTGGGTTGAACAGTGCGAAACCCAATCTAAAAAGCAAGTTGCAAATGTACGCTCTGTAATGGCTGAAGTAATAGATTATCGCGTTGCTCTCATTCAATATTCACGATGATAGTTCCCTTAATTTGTTTTATTGTTGGTTCGTTGATTCTGCTATATGCCGTTTCGTTTGTTCGGCGTCCTATTCCAGATACCCTGGCTCACCATTATCAACATCGAGATAAAGTGATTTGGGCGATCGCCTTTGTCTTACTAGCGCTGGCCTTGATGTTAGGGATGGCTGGCTACTGGCATTTAATTGCATCACCTGTTTTACGATCCACTCGCATCGCTATGGTTATAGCGGCCTTGATTGTATTTTTCTATCAAATGATTGATACCGTTTCTCGTCCATAAGTCGATTTGAATTCGGTAGCAGCAGTTCAGCCATCCGTCGGGTGGCTGAACTGCTGCAAAGGCTGGCCACTCGCGTCGCGGGCGGCCAGCCTTCACGTTTTTAATAGCTCTTCTGCTGTTCATCCACGAAACAATATAGCCATTGTTCTCCTAGCTCTGCTGAGCTGATCACTGGATGTCCTGTTTCTTCGTGATGGCGGCGTGCATGTTGATTTTGGGAGGAATCGCAGCATAGCATCTTGCCGCAAGACTGGCAGATCCGCAGATGTACCCAGCGATCGTTCGTTCGAATGCATTCTTCGCACCGAAACACAGGATAGTTAGCTTTTGAAATCAACGTTTCTAGCGTCAGTTCATCTAAGTGTTCGCAGGACATAATTTTTTGCGATGAGTGAATGAAGTATAACTGTAGTCATTTGGTTTAGGGCGGGGTGCAGGGGTGGAACCCCTGACTTGGGGCAAAGCCTCCCACTCCCCTTGATTTTCGATGTCCTAACAGAACATGACTACAGCTATAGAAAACATCTTGAATGCTTTCTTCCTTAAAGCATAAGGTGAATTAACGCGTGAATTGGTAGCGGTTCCATCTTTTGATCGCACCAGCACTACACGCATTAAGACAGATGAATGGGAATGCGATCGCCGTTACAACAAAAGACCGTACCCGATTAGATGCTGCTGAGTTCAGCGTAACTAACTCTCTACACAAAGCAGTGTCTCGTTTGCACCCAATCAAGAGTTTTTATGACAGCAACGACTCCAAATCGAACAGCTCACACAGCATTAAATGCACCCGCACCCTATACCGGGTTCGATCGCTTATTTATCGACGGACGTTGGGTTACAGGTCGGTCTGAACATAAAATTAGTCCCATTGATCCGTATCGCCAGAGTGTGATCATGGAGATTCCGGCGGCAGATTTGCGTGATGTTGAAGAGGCTTACCAATCTGCCCGTCGTGCTCAGGTAGCCTGGGCAGAGATGTTGCCGAGTGAGCGATCGCAAATTATGCGGCGGGCCGCAGATATTATGGATGCTCGCAAAGAAGAAATCATTTCCTGGTCTGTGCGAGAGGCGGGCAGTCCGCGCAAGAAGGCGATGCTGGAGTGGAAAGCGGCACGAGATGTGATGGAGCAAGCCGTTTCGGCTCCTTATGGCGCTTCCGGACACATTTTACCGTCGGATATACCAGGTAAGGAAAGCCGGGTCTATCGTCGTCCAGTCGGGGTTGTCGCTGTGGTCAGCCCGTGGGATTTTGCGCTCAATCTGGCAAACCGATCCGTAGCTCCCGCCTTGGCATTAGGCAACGCGGTTGTGCTGAAACCGCCTTCCAACACGCCCGTTACAGGTGGATTAATCTTTGCCAAAATCTTTGAGGAAGCAGGGCTGCCACCCGGTGTGCTGAGCGTTGTGGCAGGGCCAGCTCGTGAGATTGGCGATGCGTTTGTCAGTCATCCAATTCCGCGTGTTGTCACCTTCACTGGATCAACGAAAGCGGGACGGCATATCGGCGAACTGGCGATGACGAGTCCTATCATGAAACGCGTTTCGCTGGAGTTGGGCGGAAACAGCCCGTTTGTTGTGCTGGACGACGCGGATCTAGATCTGGCAGTCAAAGCGGCTGTCTTTGGTAAGTTCTTAAACTCAGGCCAGATCTGCATGAGTATTAACCGCCTGATTGTGGATGAGCGTGTTTATGATGAGTTTGTCGATCGATTTGTCGATCGCGTTCGTCACCTTAAGGTGGGCGATCCAGACGATCCGAATACCGACATTGGCCCCATTATTGACGACGCTCAGTTAAAGGCTCATTTGAAGCATATTGAATCTGCGCGCCAGGAAGGTGCCCGTCAACTGTTAGGAGGCGATCCCGACGGATTAATGCTGCCTCCTCACGTTTTTGCGGATGTCAACAATCAGATGACGATCGCTCGCGAGGAGCTATTTGGCCCGATCGCCCCTATCCTGAGAGTTCGCGATGAAGCTGAAGCGTTACAGGTGGCCAACGATACGGAGTATGGTCTGTCCAGTGCTGTCTTTACTCGCGATGAGGGACGGGGACTGCGCTTTGCAGCCCAGATGGAAGCCGGAATGACTCACATTAACGACCAGACCGTTAACGATCTGCCGAATGCTCCGTTTGGTGGCGAAAAGAATAGTGGTATTGGACGGTTTGGTGGTGATTGGGCGATCGCAGAATTTACAACCGACCACTGGATTACCGTGCAGCATAGCCCACGCACCTATCCGCTGTGATTTCAGAGAAGCGGTGTTGGTGATGCTAGGGATGAAGATGGATCAGGATTGGGGGGCGATCGCTTCTCATCGGTTGCACGGTTCCGATTGCGAGTTTTGTGCGCCCGTCGGGCGCGCAAAACCCGCAATCGGTTTCAAAAGGGGAATTGCTGACATCTGCACGTTAAAATTGCTAAGTCTTCTCAAGCATCCTCGGTTCACTTCAGTAAATTGGCAGGAGTAAGGCGTGGCTGACGTTGTCATTGGCTTAGATTTGGGGACTGGCGGTGTGCGCGCGATCGCCATCGATTTGCAAGGGCATCTAATCGCGCAAGCCACCCGCAGCTATCCGCTCCTCACGCCCCACCCCGGATGGACGGAACAAGATCCGTCTGATTGGGTCAACGCCAGTATGGACGCGCTATCGGGAGTTGCGCAGCAGATTGGTGGACACCGGGCGATCGCTCTGGGACTCTCTGGTCAGATGCACGGTATGGTGCCACTGGATAGCGACGGAACGGTGATTCGGCCCGCTATTCTGTGGAACGATCAGCGCACAGGACAGGCTGTAAAGGATATCGAGGCGATTGTTCCTCGTCATGATCTAATCCAGCGAACGGGTAATCCTGCCATTACGGGCTTTCAGCTTCCCAAATTGGTGTGGCTCCGGTCTGAGGAACCCCAAGCATTTGAGCGGCTACGCTATGTGCTATTGCCAAAGGATTATTTGGGGTATGTGCTGACGGGCGATCGCGTCTCAGAACCGTCGGATGCGTCGGGCACGGGCTGTTTGAATTTAGCCAGTCGGCAATGGGATACGGATATTCTGGATGCGCTTCAGATTAGTGCTGCGCTCTTTCCCAGGGTGGTTAAGTCTACGGCGATCGCAGGCCGACTCAAGCCAGATATCGCGCAGCAGATTGGGTTGCCCGATGGGTTGCCTGTTATTGCCGGAGGTGGGGATAATGCAGCAGCAGCGATTGGCCTGGGTATCTCCTCCAGTCACCTGAACCGGGGAAGTCTCAGTATCGGTACGTCTGGCGTGATTTTTGTGCCGAGCGATCGCCCTGTTCCTGATCCCGAAGGACGAGTGCATCTTTTCTGTCATGCAGATGGGGGTTATCATCTGCTCGGCGTCACGCTGGCGGCAGGGGGAGCCTTGCGCTGGTATCGCGATACCGTTGCGCCCCAAGCGGATTATGCAGAACTGATGGAATTAGCAGGGCGATCGCTACCGGGTGCTCGTGGCGTATTGTTCTTGCCGCATCTGGCTGGAGAGCGCAGTCCCTATCTTGACCCTGACACTCGCGGCGCGTTCGTCAACTTGTCCTTAGCCCATACTCAGGCTGATCTGGTGCGGGCAGTTCTGGAAGGTGTGGCGTTTGGTCTGCGAGAAGCAATGGATGTGATTCGGGCAATTACTTCGGTGGATCAACTGCTGGCTACAGGGGGTGGAGCGCGATCGAGCGTGTGGCTACAAATTCTAGCAGATGTTTTGCAGACGGAATTAATTGCGCCGAAAGCAGAAGAAGGTGCGGCGTATGGAGCGGCTGTTTTAGCAATGGTCGGCGTTTCAGCTTATCCTAATTTAGAAGCAGCCTTTAGCATCCTACCGCAAGCAAGCGATGTGGTGGAGCCGCAACCGAATGCTGAGTACGAAACCTCGTTTAAGCGATATCGACTGCTGTATGAAGCGCTGAAAGCGGTTCGTTAAAACATGAACTGGAGACCAGCCTTAAGCTGATCTCCAGTTCAAACAAAACGGTTTTTATCGTAACACCACCATCTCGACAATTGAACTACTGTCAAGACGGTTTAGCTTATTAGTAAACGCGGCGAACGGTAAACGCGTAGAATAACCAAAGCGCAATAACTGCACCAATGACGGCAATCAAAAGACCACCCAGGCTAAATCCTACTCCGGTTAACACAAACGAACCTGTGGTTAACAGTGTGTAAAGTGTCCCACCGACAAATGCACCGATAATACCCAGAAGCATGGTGCCCAAAATGTTTTGGTCTTGATAGCCGGGATAAACAGCTTTAGCGATCGCCCCTGCAAGTAATCCCAATACGATCCACGCCAAGATACCCATAGCTAATGTGCCTCCATATTAAAGAGAAATTCAAAAGAACAGATGCTTTGCAAAGGATATTGAAGAGTAAGGTGAATCTAGTATTCACCCTCACTCATATTCGTTGCATAGAATCTGAGAATTCAAAAAACGTTCGAGTTTAATCACCCTGAGCCGTTAAACCATATAGATCCCGGACGATTACAACTGCAACAGCTTGACGCTAAATGTTGTCTCGCCTGAGTTGTATGAATGCATAGAAAGAACTGCTTTCCATACTGTCCTGATCGGCGTCATATAAACACTGGCTTTATCTGTAATGTCACATCGTGTATTGATGTAATGTTTTGCCAGTGCGGTTTGCTATGTTTGTAATGTATCAAATCAGAGTCGCGAATGCTGCCTATCTTAAGGGATAAGCGTTTTCTGTCTGAAGAAGGAAAGTCGGCGGCGTGAATGAAAAATGTAGGCTGAAAGCAGGATTGAGGCTTAGATAAGTCCATGTCGTAGTGCAAATACAGCGGCTTGAGTCCGGTGTTCGACGCCCAGTTTGCCCAAGATATTGCGGACATGAGTTTTAACCGTACCGGGGCTGAGATAAAGAGTCTTGGCAATTTCAGAATTTCTGTAGCCTTCAACCATTAATTTAAGGACTTCTAGTTCTCGGTTAGAGAGCTGTTTTTGCAAGGTTTCTACCGATACGGAATGCCGTGTTTCAAATGTTTGCAGCATGGCTGGCCTCTGAAGTGATAATTGGTTGGTGTCATCCTTAGTTTTCAGGCTCGGCCCTGTTTACACCAGTGAAGATTAACAACTTAAGTGGTAATTTAAGTATTTCGGTATAGCATTCTCTCAACACCTGTAACTTAGCAAAATTGCCTGGTTAATTCCTTTTCGAAGGTTAAAAATGTATGCACGAGAAAATGAGCATTGCTGCGGCTATCCATCGTAATTTGGCATAACAGGTGAAAGAACTGCCATGAAACTGAAGCAAGCATTGATAGGCGGTGTGGGAGGACTCTCGATCCTGCTGGGAGTTGGCTACTGGTATGTGTTTGTAGCGGGTGCTCCCCAGTTTGACCCTCCTGCGATTGAGACGGAACCGGGACTATCGTTTAAGCTGGAAAGCTTTAACAGTCAGGCGATGGGAACAGTGCGGCAGTATGGCGTGATTTTACCGCCGGGATATGCTCAACAGCGCGATCGCCGCTATCCCGTTATCTTTCTGCTGCATGGCGGACATGATGATGCGCGTGCGTATTACGACAAGTACGGCATTACAGCCGTGCTGCACCAACTCTATCAAAGTAAGAAACTGCCTCCCTCGATTATCATCATGCCCGATGGTAACGATAGCCGTGGGTCTAGTCCGTTGTGGGACCCGCAATACTATGATGGCCCAAATGGTAAGGTGGGAACGCTGATTGGCTCAGAGTTGGTTCAACTGGTTAAGTCGCGCTACCGCACGCTGGATACGCCTAAATTTTGGGCGATCGGCGGGCTTTCATCTGGTGGGTGGGGAGCGTTTAATATTGGGCTGCGGCATCTGAACAATTTCAGCGTTTTGTTTAGCCATAGCGGTTATTTCACAGATAGCAGCGGCCCATCCAATAGCCCAAATGTCTTTGTACAACAGTTAACACCACAGCAGCGGCAGGTACTACGGATCTATCTGGATGCCGGAAAAAGCGATACGGATTTGCTGGCGTCTACGCAGCAGTTTCATCAAACGCTAAACCGTTTGGGAATTGCCAATGTGTTCTACGCCTTTCCGGGTGGACACGGGCTGTCGGGTGCTGATTTTGGTTGGAATTACTTTCATAAACACCTGGTTGATTCGTTGAGCTATGTGGGCCAGCAATTCTCAGCTTGAAACCGATGGCGGGTTTGGCGCGCCCGTTGGGCGCGCCAAACCCGCCATCGGTGGCTGTACAAGCTCGCCGCAGGCGAGCTTGTACAGCCACCGATTTGCACACTGAGAATTGCTGGTATGTGGGTCAGCAATTTGTTTGGGCTGGTTAAAATCGGTATGATGTTGGATTTAGTGCACCCGTTGAGGCGCTAAATCTAACGTTGAGACACATGGATATGCGAAAGCTTTATTTTTTAGTTCCTGGAACGGGCGGCAAATTTGCCTGTGGTGGCTTATGGGCTGAGCTTCGAACCGTAGACCTGGCACGACAAATTTGCAGTGCAGACGTGGTGACCTATCGGCAGCGCGAAAAAGGAGTTCGCTTCCTGGATGATGTTTTACAAGACAAAACCTTAGATGATGTCATTTTTGTCATCGGTTGGGGCTTTGATGTCGCCAAAATCACCCGCAGATTGAAATCCCATAACGTCATCTATCATGCGCATAGCGCAGGATACGGGTTCACCCTGCCGTCTAGTATTCCCATCATTACCGTCAGCCGAAATACGATGGGCTATTGGGGGCAGCGATCGCCTAATTCACTGATTTACTATCTGCCAAATCAGATTGCCGATGAGTTTCGCAATCTGAACGTGGAGCGCGATATTGATGTCTTGGTGCAGGCCCGCAAATCATCGGAATATTTGCTGAATGAACTAATTCCGGCGTTACAGCAGCAGTGTCATGTGGTGGTGGTTGATTCCTATGTAGAAGACTTGCCGGGGCTATTTAACCGAGCCAAAGTTTATCTGTATGATTCTGCTGAATATTGGGCACAGCAGGGAGTGAGTGAAGGATTTGGATTGCAACCGATGGAGGCGATCGCCTGTGGCTGTCATGTCTTTTCTAGCGTCAATGGTGGACTTTCGGATTACTTAGATCCGGGATTTAACTGTCAAAAAATTGCAGGCTATTCTAAAGAGTATGATGTGCAGCGCATCTTAAAAGCAATTCATAGCCCAGTATCACCAAAGGTACCTGAATCGTTTTTTGCCGAATATCGGACTGAAAATATCATTCGACGCTTCAATGTAATTTTGCAAGAGTTAAATGAGTTTTTTGATCACAAACAGCACCACTCCCCCACGATTCTCAGCCTGACCAAAACTCGGATTCGGACGTTGAACGCTAAACGACTGCTCAGTAAACTTCAAAAGAAATTCATTAAGCCTTGACGCATATCCGAAATTTGATGAACGTAGAACGCCTGATTGTGTTTACCCGTTATCCGGAGCCGGGAAAGACAAAAACACGGTTAATTCCAGCGTTGGGTGCAGAAGGGGCGGCCCAGCTTCAGCGGCAGATGACGGAACATACGATCGCCCAGGTTAGAGAACTGGCGGGGCAGCGTCCGCTGTCGGTAGAAGTGCGCTATGCGGGGGGCGATCGCTCCTCCATGCAAACTTGGTTGGGTGCGGATCTTGATCACCAGCCGCAGGGTGAGGGAGATCTGGGTGCCCGTATGGCGAATGCGTTTCAAACCGCATTTGCTCAAGGCATCGAGCGTGCTGTTACAATTGGGACGGATTGCCCTGACCTGAACGCATCCCTGTTGACTCAGGCGTTTGAGGCATTGCGGCATCATGATCTGGTGTTAGGCCCTGCTACAGATGGTGGATATTATTTGATTGGCTTGCGTCGCTTGGTTCCAGAATTATTTGTGGGAGTGGATTGGGGAACGGAAACGGTATTCCGGCAGACGGTCGAGAAAGCGGAAGCCTTGGGACTGGCGATCGCCTATCTTGCTCCGCTCACGGATGTCGATCGTCCAGAGGATTTGGGAATTTGGGAGAGGGTGAAGGGCGATCGCGCCCCGACAAATAGCAAAATTTCTGTGATCATTCCGGTCTTGAATGAGGCCGATCGCCTCAAAGATCGCCTGGTGTCTCTACCGTCACTCCCCGATGTCGAGGTGATTGTGGTAGATGGAGGCAGTCAGGACGGAACGGTTCATGTCGCGAGAGCCTGCGGAGCTTGCGTGATTTCTGGCCCACCAGGGCGCGCCAGCCAGATGAATGCAGGAGCCAATCTTGCAACAGGCGAGATTTTGCTATTTCTCCATGCGGATACTCAGTTACCCGACAGCTTTACGGATGACATTCGCCAGGTGTTAGCTCAGCCGCGTGTGGTGGCTGGAGCGTTCAACTTGCAAATCGATGGCGATTTGTGGGGTCTGCGGCTGATTGAACGGGGGGTGAACTGGCGATCGCACCATTTTCAGCTTCCCTATGGTGATCAGGCCATTTTCTTGAGAGCAAATGCCTTCAGGCAGGTCGGCGGATTTCCAGCGCTGCCAATCATGGAAGATTTTGAATTGGTGCGGCGGTTGAAAGGCCTGGGACGGGTGGCGATCGCCCCTTCTTCAGTCATCACATCGGCGCGACGGTGGAAACGGTTGGGAATTCTTCGAACAACGTTGATCAATCAACTGGTGATTGTGGGGTATCTGGTGGGGGTGTCGGGCGATCGCCTGGTTCGGTGGTATCGAGGACGGCGTGACTAAATACCCAAAAAAAGCCATGCCCTCCGCGTCGCGGAGGGCATGGCTTTTTAGAAGTTAGATTGGATTGAAGTGATTAGATCACTTTCAGATCCGGGTATTCGCCTAGCAGATCATCTGCGGTCAGCGTTTCACCTTCTGCCTGAGGCGTCCACAGCACTTCAAGGGCAAGTAACTGGTCGCTGGACACGGCACCAATCTGAGACAGGGCACGGCGCACATCCTCGGAGCTGTTGACCGCAGGAAGTTGCAGTTTGCCTTGAGCCGCCACCAGCAGTGTCACCATGATGAATTCGCCGGGGCCATCCAGGGAGGATAGGTCACCACCTGCTCCTGGCAATGCATCTTTAGCGGCGGCTTGCTTCAATTGGCTGTTCACGTTGGACAGCGTTTCACCGCTGAACTTGCTGCGTTCTGTCAATGCCAGACGGTTGAACTGCGCTTCTGCCGCTTCCAGACGAGCCTGACTGGTTTCTGAAGATCCATAGACCCAATACTCTGGGTTGCGCAAGAGAGCCAGCGTGGTTTCTTGCAGCACTTGAGTTAAACCCTCAGTTGAGCCTGTATTTGCCGTTCTGGCAATTCGGTTGAGGTCAGTTTGCAGAGCACGGGCACCGGCTAACAGACCGATTTGTAAACGGGCTACCGAAACAGTAGGGCTACTGGTTTCATAGCCATATTCATCTGTACTCGTCGTAGCACCACGGAAGGTTCTAACCAGGAAACCAGCGATCGAGATAAAGATCAGGATGGTAAACAGCCCACCAAATCCACCGCCGATGCCAAAAATGGGAACGATAAAGGGGAACCCAAACCCACCACCGGGGTAGTAGCCTCCGCCATACCCTCCTGGAGAGGTATAGGTGCGACTGGGAGGGGCATAGGTGCGGCTGGGTGCTCTAAAGCTACCGCCGCCAATCCGACCGCCACCTCTGGTTGCCGCCATTGCGCCACTGGCTTGGCTAAACACTAACGTAAAAACCAGGGTGAAGATTAATAGTGGCTTCACCAGGGATTTGATAAATTTGAACGGTTTTTTGTCCATAAGACTGTGCCTATTCAAGCGATTTGGGCGATTTGAGATGATGCCAACGCTGGCTTCCTAGCTCACCTGCCACAGATTTAATTAGATGGTGCAGCCCGATTACGTTAATCAAACGTTACATAGCTGCTATATACCTACTAATCTACCGTTTTCCGGCTCTGACCGCGAGGTCGCTTAAGACAGATTTTAGGTGGATAACCGTACTCTGGTCATTAGCCACCCCCCACGATGGTGACGATTTCGAGGCGATCGCCCTCTTGCATGGCTGTCTCTTCCCAAAATTGACGGTGCAAGATTTCGCCGTTATATTCCACCGCAACCAAACGCGGGTTTAAGCCCAACTGAGTGAGTAGCTCCGGTAAACGGGTTTGAGAAAGACAATGACGGGGTTCTCCGTTAACCTGTAGCGTGATGAAATCCGCTGATTCGGGAAGACTAGACATAATTTGGTCGCTTCGTTGAATGCCTCATCAACTCAAGCATCGCTCAAAACGCCCCCACACGCATAAATACTCTGCTCAGAGAGTGATAAAAGTTCAGGAGTTTTGGACGGTTTTATGAATTTTTTACCTCAGGAAGATCTGGTCATTGAGACGTCGCTGTCGCCCGACGAAGTGCGACAAAAACTGGATGCTGTCACCGGGCCTCCCTGCCTAAATCCTTTTAAGCGCCGCGATCGTAAACCATTTGAAGGACGGCTGAATGGAAATTCCTTCGAAATCACGCGGACGAGCCTGTACCGGAATTCGTTTTTACCTGTGATTCGGGGAAAATTTCAGTCAAATGGCTCTGGTACCGATCTGCAAATCAGGATGCGCCTGCACAAGTTTGTCGGGATTTTCATGTCCTTCTGGCTGGGAACGCTGGCGTTTCAGAGTATGACATTGACGCCCATCGTGATTAGTAAAGTAGTGGTTGCTAAAGGACTGTATGCTGCCATCAGTCATCCTGTCCTGTTGACATCGCTCGTTCCGGTTATTTTGCTGGTGGGTGGGTATTTGATTTGCTGGGTCGGCTTTCGTGCGGAAGCCTGGTTGGCTAAGAAGATTCTCAATCAGGCGTTGCAATAGTTCTCGGATTACACTCGTTGCCAAGCGGAAGCTTGGCAATGTGATATTGGAAGCTTCTGTCTGGTTTCTGTTGCGATCGCAGCACTCGTCCCTGTGTCAATCGACTCTGGGCCAACCTTGAGCATTGCCGTCTGCCACTGGAAGCTACAGCTTCTATAGGACATTACCAATCTGGAGTTTGGCAACTAGGAACGCCAAAGGCTGTAAATTCACGTTTCTTTACCTCGCGTTTGCCATTTCATATACACTTGGGCTGATGCTTTGCAGGCAGTTGTGCTGGAAAAATCATCAGTATGAATCCAAATTCATTCCGGGGATTTAACCGAAGCTCCAACCTGTGTAGCTTAACTCTTCGTTTTTAAAGCCACTCAGTACGACTTTTATTCAGTCCTCATTTAAGGTGATACAGCAATCGAAGGGTAATTGAGGACAGGGTGCAGGGGGTTCACCCCTGACTGGGGGCGCAGCCTCCACTCCCCATCCTAAGGATCATGGATTTCATAAAAACCGAAACTTAATTTTGGAACGTGTGGCTCTGCCGCATGTTCCAAAATTAAAAATTTGGTTTTAATTTACCCGTGATTCTAACCGTCTCGACGGTTGCCATAGCAATGCTAGGTTGCAAACCGATTTTGGATTTTGCGTCCTCGTGAGGGCACAAAACCCAGAATCGGTTGTAGTGCTGCTTTGTCAGGTCGCACTACAGCCGATTTGCGCGATCAGAATTGCTGCTGGAGTGAATTTTGGGTGAGCGTTCACTCAATGAGGAAACGTTGAACCTATGTTAGAAGTCGGTAAGGAAACAGCACTGTTACTCGACACGCTGATCGCCATTGTTGGTTTAATTTTTCTGATTACGTCGCTGAAACTGCATCCGTTTATTGCGCTCATTCTGGCATCTGGATTTATTGGGCTAGCGGCAAGAATGCCGCTTCCAGACCTGGTTGCCTCGTTTGAAAAAGGATTTGGTGGTGTCTTAGGATTTGTGGGCATCGTCATCGGTTTAGGGACGATGCTGGGGAAGCTGATGGCCGCGTCGGGAGGGGCCGATCGCATTGCCAGCACGCTGGTTGGGGCATTTGGAGAACGCCGGATTCACTGGGCCATGATGCTGGTGGCCTTTATTGTCGGTATTCCGCTGTTCTTTGAGGTTGGTTTTGTTCTCCTGATTCCCCTCATTTTTACGGTTGCGAAACGGGTTAATGTGCCGCTGTTAAAAATTGGCATTCCGCTATTAGCTGGGCTATCGGTAGTTCACGGATTAGTGCCACCGCATCCCGCTCCTATTCTGTCCATCAGTATTTACAACGCGGATGTGGGTCGCACGATCTTCTATGCCTTATTAGTGGGATTCCCAACCGCCATTATTGCGGGGCCGCTGTTTGGCAGCTATATTTCGCGATTTATTGACACTCGTCCGTCTCAAGAATTGGCGGATCAACTGTCGCGCGGTTATATCGGAGCGCGCGATACAGAAGAGCCATCTGATCCCAATCCTGGTTCACCCTCTAGTGTAGACAGTGCGATCGCCGTCAGGGAACGAGCACCCGGCAGAACGGAGTATCAGACCGAGCATCGGGAGGAAATGCCCGGTTTCGCGGCTACTCTATTCACCGTATTGTTGCCTGTTGCATTAATGCTGTTGAAATCATTCGCGGATGTCGCGCTAGCGAAAGAAAACGCAATTCGTCAAGCGATGGATTTTATTGGCGATCCGGTTGTGGCGTTGCTGGCAGCGTTGTTGTTGGCCTTCTTTACGTTTGGCTTTGCGCGAGGGTTTAGCCGTCAGCAGATTTTAACCTTTGTCAGCGAAAGTTTAGCACCGATAGCAGGCATTATTCTGATCATTGGTGCTGGCGGTGGTTTCAAGCAGATGTTGATTGATACGGGTGTAGGGGATGCGATCGGGAATCTCGCCGTTCGCTCTAACATTTCTCCGCTGTTGCTCGGTTGGCTGGTGGCGGGTCTAATTCGTGTGGCAACGGGTTCTGCGACGGTCGCCACGATTACGGGGGCTGGAATTGTGGCTCCTGTGGTCACTAGACTTCCGGACGTGAATCGTGAACTGCTCGTATTAGCAACGGGTGCAGGCTCATTGATTTTGTCTCATGTGAACGATGCTGGATTTTGGTTGGTGAAGGAATACTTTAATATGACGGTTCCGCAAACGCTGAAATCCTGGACTGTCATGGAAACCATCATTTCGGTTGTCGCTCTTATCTTCATCTTGATTGTGGATGTGGTGGTTTAAATGCATTTAGCAATTCAGCAATTTTCAGTATGTAAATTGGAGCGAGGCAAGTTCGCCGCTGGCGAACTTGCCTCGCTCCAATTGCGGTTTTTGCGCGCCCGTCGAGCGTGCAAAAACCGCAATTGGTTTCAAAATGAGAATTGCTGTTAGCAATTGGCCTAAATTGACATGGACGCAAATTACTTTATTGGTGTTGATATCGGGACGACCAGCACAAAGGCCATTGTTTTCTCGGCGCAGGGCGAGGTAAAAGGGACGGGAAATAATGGCTATTCGCTGCTAGTGCCTCAACCTGCCTGGGCTGAGCAAGATCCGGATGTGATTTTTGCCGCCATGATTGCCGCCATTCGCAGTGCGGTTGATCAGTCGGGGGTTGCCAAATCCCAGATCGCAGCGGTGAGCTTTAGTGGTGCGATGCACAGCGTGATTGCGATCGCCCCCTCAGGTCAACCTCTAACGAACGCGATCATTTGGGCAGATAATCGCAGCATCGCGCAGGTTGAACGACTGAAGCAGGATGGTTCTGGTCACGCGCTTTACTTGCGCACGGGCACTCCCATTCATCCCATGTCGCCATTGCCAAAGTTGATGTGGCTGCGTGAGGTATCTCCGGATGTGTTTCAAAACGCGGCTCGCTTTATCTCGATTAAGGAGTATGTGTTTTATCGGCTGTTCGATCGCTTTGTGGTTGATTATTCCATTGCGTCGGCAACGGGATTGCTTAATCTAGCTACTCTTCAGTGGGATGAGGGGGCGATCGCCACAGCAGGTATCCGACCCGATCAACTGAGCGACCTGGTGCCAACCACGTCTGTGCTGCGGGGTATGAAATCGGAATATGCCGAAGCGATGGGATTAGATCCCAATACACCGATGGTGGTCGGCGCAACGGATGGTGTGTTGGCGAATTTAGGGGTGGGGGCGATCGCTCCGCACCAGATTGCAATCACGATTGGTACGAGTAGCGCGGTTCGCTCGGTGGTGCCCAAGCCCCTGACCGATGAGAAGGGACGAACTTTCTGCTACGCGCTGACTGAAGATCGCTGGGTGATTGGTGGGCCTTCCAACAATGGCGGTATTTTGTTGCGATGGATGCGCGACACGTTTTGTCAGCCTGAGGTTGAACAGGCCAAGCCGCAGGGAATCGATCCTTATGACTTGATGATTGACGCAGCCTTACAGATCCCTGCGGGTGCGGAAGGACTAATTTGTTTACCGTTCTTTTCGGGAGAGCGGGCACCGTATTGGAATCCAGAAGCGCGGGGTGTCTTTTTTGGAGTGGCTCTCCACCACACTAAGGCACATTTTACTCGAGCCGTGATGGAAAGCATTCTGTTTGCGGTGTATAGCATCAGTTTGGCACTGCGCGATTTGGCTGGAACGGCTCAAGAAATTCGAGCATCGGGTGGGTTTGCTCGATCGCAACCCTGGCAGCAAATGATGAGCGATATTTTTGGCTATGACGTGCTGATTCCGGAAGTGTATGAGAGTAGCGCGTTTGGGGCTGCTGTGCTGGGAATGTATGCGGTAGGGGCGATCGCTCAGCTAGATGATGTTGAGACATTTATTCGAATTGGCGATCGCCACACTCCCAATCTTGATTTATCCAAAACGTATCAGCATTTGTTCTCGATTTATGAACGAATTTATTACAACACTCAGTCTGAATTTAAGGCATTGGCTGAATTCCAACGCGCAAAACGAGACTAGATTTATTATCTTTACGCCTTTCAGAGTAGTGCTGTCCTTCCGTTCAGTAGAGGGGAAAGGAGAACCATACGGTTTAACATAGGCCCAACTTCTCAATCAGAAGTATTGAGAATGAGTGACATATACGTTAGTAGAGTATGGGATATATGGAATCGTTTGATGAATCTGATTATGAATCCGAGAATGAGGCGGATCTAAAGACAACGCTTCAAACGCTGGTGAATGAGCATGGACTGATTGAAGTCCTGGAGAATCTAAAGGAATTTGTTGAAGCGAAAGCGGAAACGGTCGAACGTTTATCTGATCAAGATGTAGATAAACAGTCTGAAGCATTCAGGGATGTTGCGCGTGCGCTAACGGTATTGATCAAGGCTCTACCGCCGGAGTTAGATGTTCAGATTGCGCTTGATCAAATTACTCATGCGTCTTCAAATCTAGAATAAAGTTGCAGTATTTTTAACGTGAATTTGATAAATGGTCTATTGGGAGAGTTGCGCGACGCGTAACTCTCCCAATAGACTACTTTTGTGCTTGTCGCCCATTAAAAGTGGTCTATTGAATTCACGTATTTTTATATCTTGAGGATAATACTGTTAAAGTATGAAAATGTTATATCTAAGCTAATCCTCTAATCAAAGAGATGGCTAGATGTAATGCGATCGCTGAATCTCTGGAAGCTATTGTTAATCTTCTCTACAGCAACGGCCTGTAGTATTCAAACGTCTCCACAATCTCTCGGTAAAGAGCTACGGACAATTAATTCCTGGGCGGCAACTGCGCACATGGTGAGCGATTCCTGGTTGAAGGGAACTGTTCCAAATGCGTATGCTAAACGAACGCTGCAAACGACTCAAGACAATTTGAAAAAAGAAACAGACGCTTTAGAAAAAATCGTTCCGAACGAGAATCGAGACAGCGCTCTAAATCAAGTTGAAAATCTTCAGCAGATTGTGAGCCAGACCATGACTGGGATTGAACAGCGCGATCGAGATGAAGTGACCCGCAATCTTCAAGATTTATCTAATCAAGAACAAAGCATTCATACTATGCTGACGCAACTCGGTGAGCAGCCATGAAGATGCGAAAAGTGTTTGAAGTGGCTCTTGGTATTGTTACCAGTATTGGTGGTTTTTTAGATGTAGGGGCGATCGCCACAGCTGCTGAAGCGGGTTCATCGTTTAAGTTTCAGTTGATCTGGGCGATCGTGTTGGGCACGATTTGTGTGATTGCGCTAGTGGAAATGTCTGGACGCTTAGCGGCGGTGAGCAAACACACGTTAGTAGATGCGGTACGAGAGCGATTGGGATTCCGCTTTTTGATCATTCCGCTGGTAGCTGAGATCCTGGTTGATTTCTTAGTGCTAGCGGCTGAGATCGGTGGGGTTTGTATTGCGCTGCAATTAGTAACGGGCATCAGCTTTCAGTGGTGGGCGTTGCCTGTGGCGGGTGCCATCTGGCTATTGCTGTGGAAAGGTAACTTCAGCGTGATTGAAAACGGTGTGTCTGCATTAGGATTAATTACGCTTGTTTTTGTATTTGCCACCATTAAACTGCATCCGTCTCTTACCGAATTGGGATCTGGGTTGCTGCCAACGTTACCCAAACAGGATTCGGCACATTATCTGTTTATCGCCGTTAGCATTTTAGGAGCAGTTATTAGTCCATATTTGTTTTACTTCTACTCATCCGGTGCGGTTGAAAGTCGATGGGGGGAGGATGACATTGGGACGAATCGCGCTGTTTCGGTACTGGGGATGGGATTCGGCAGCATTGTGTCGCTGGGCGTTCTGGTGGTGGCTGCTCTGGTGCTACATCCGGCAGGCATTCAGGTGGATAGCTATGAGCAGGCCGCGTTGATGTTGACGCAACCACTTGGCTTCTGGGGATTTATCCTGTTTGCCGCATCATTAGGCATTGCCTGTTTTGGGGCTGCATTAGAAATTAGTTTGGATACGGCTTACATTGTGGCTCAGGCATTTGGCTGGAACTGGGGTGAAAGTTTGCATCCAAAGCAGGCAGCTCGATTTAGCACGGTGTATACGGTATTTGTGTTTCTCGCAGCACTGTTGATGGTAATAGGCATTGATCCATTGCAACTGACGCTGTTTTCAATGGCGTTAACGGCTGTCATTTTGCCTCTCGTGGTTCTCCCATTTTTGATTTTGCTCAACGATGAATCGTATGTTGGACGGCATCGCAACGGTTGGATCAGCAACAGTGTTGTGGTGTTGATTATTGCGCTGACGTTTGTATTGGCGATCGCAGCTATTCCACTCGAAATTATTGGAGGTTGACATGGATGTGTTTCGAGATCTGCTCGACAATCAGTTGGTCGATCGCCAGCAAAACAAAATGGGTCGTGTGGATGGCATTATTGCTGAATGGCAGGAGGGACAGCAGCCTCGTCTTACCTGCATTGAAGTTGGAATACCTGTCTTAGCTCGACGGATTCATCCCCGCTTAGGCAAATGGGTCACTGGATTGCAGAGCCGATGGGGAGCCAAACAGCGAGAACCGCTGCGAATTCCGGTTGCTAAAATACTGGATGTGGGAATTGATGTCGATGTGGACGTGGATGTGAATGAGACGGGGGCGATCGCCTACGAAAAATGGTTACAGGATCGCGTTATCGGTCGAATTCCGGGAGCAGACTAATGGAAGTTCATCTGGAACAGCTTTTAGGCAAGTCGGTACTCGATTCAGAAGGCCGGAACATTGGGCGCATTGAGGAAATTCGGGCCGAGCAGCAGGGTAATGATTGGATGATCCACGAATATTTGGTGGGTTCGACCGCTGTGTTAGAGAGACTATCGGCCTGGCATTTGGGGCTGGGATTGTTGAAGCTACTGGGTGCGCGAAAATTACCCAACGGGTATCGAATCCCGTGGGACAAGCTCGATTTAACGCATCCTGAGCATCCTCGCCTGACCTGTACTAAATCGGAACTGGAGAACATTAATCATCAGCTTGAAAAAGCTCAGTGACGTGAATTCGATAGCGCCAATTTAGCTGTGCGTCGCGCAATTGAATTGGCGCAAAAATATGCCCCACGCGTCGCATGGGGCATATTTTCACACATTCGTCGAATTCACATTAAAGAACGTGAATTCGACGAACGGACTTTTGATACCAATTCAATATGAAGCTGCAACTTTATGAAAAGGGGGGTGGGGGTAGAACCCCCACAAAGGGGCAACGCCCCCTTCACCCCCTTCTCAATTCAGCGCATCTTCATAAAAAACGGTATGAGAGGGTGGCG
>DATNPS010000005.1:0-5621 GCA_036703095.1 Crinalium sp.
TTTGGGGGGAGGGGTTGGCGTATTTGGCGGCAGTTTACTATTAGCCTGGGCACCGCAACCGCAATGGTTGTTCTTGAGCACGAGTTTAATTTTTCTAGCATTTCTGGCGCTCATTCAACTGGCGGTTGTGGAAACTCGACAGGAGCATAATGTACAGCCACCTCCGCTTCAGGGATTCGCTACGGCCTTGATGGATAAGGCGTTGCTGCTCTTTGTTTCAGTCAATATTTTGTTCACAACCTATATCGCGCTGGTTGGCAGCACGCTTCCTCTTTACTTTACGAATGTGATGCGATCGCCCTCCTTAGAAGCGGCATCTGGTTCTGGACTGGGAACAACGGTTGTGAGTGTGGCCAGCGTGTTTACCTGGTGTTATGTGGGAATTGGAGCGGCGCTACAGTGGTCCATTGTGCAATGGCTCAGCTCGGTATCGCGGGTGCGCGTTTTGATGCTGTCGCTGCTGCTCTGGACTGCTGGTTTTTTGCTGGTATGGGCCACTGGGACGGTTCCGTCGCTCTATCTGGTGACGATGATTGTTGCATTTGGGCTGTTGTCGATCGCGTCTGCGGTGTATCGTCCTTTTGCTCCGGCGATCGTTGCTGCATTAGCGCCTGATTCGTTACGGGCGATTTATCTGGCGATTAGCTATCAGTGTTGGTCAATCGGCTATTTTATTGGGCCAGTGTTGGGTGGATGGGCGATCGACCAACCAAAGCCAATGGCTCATCAGTTCTGGCTGGTAGTCGCCCTCAGTCCTTTAATAGGGTTAATCGTTCTGAGGTTTTTAGGACAACGGGTGGGAGGGGCGATCGCGCCTGCTATCGGTTCTGCTCCTGAAAGCCAGCCTGCTGAAATCTAACCTTCTAGGGCTTCTGCATTTAACAGCATTGGGGTTTGAGACAGATTTGGGTTTCTGTTGGGATGGGGTTTGGCTGCGGTTGATATTCTGTGAGACGTGCCAGTGGCACGTCTCTACCGGGGGATGACTGCTTTGTGGAACGGTCTTGGTCTGCGGCTCCTGACTTCTGACTCCTGACTCCTATCCCCCTTCGCCCTTCCGATAGAGTCGTCAGTCTACTCTTAGTGAGAGGATAAGGATGATTTTCACTGCTCCACGAATTAATTCTTCATTACTCACCTGATCTCTATCTCTCATGAAAACTGACCTTAAGGAACGCTGGTATCACCTTCCGCCTTCTGAAATTCTCAATCTTCTGGAAGCGGATGCGGCTCAGGGCTTGACGGTGTCTGAGGCGAATCTGCGGCATGAAAAGTTTGGCCCGAATGCTTTGACGCAGAAGGAAGGCAAGGGGCCGATCATCGTTTTTCTGGAGCAGTTTAATCAACCGCTGGTTTATATCTTGCTGGCGGCGGGTGCGATTACGGGACTGCTGCAAGATTGGGTGGAAATGTGGGTGATTTTTGCGGTGGTGTTGATTAACGCCATTATTGGCTTTGTGCAGGAAGTCAAAGCGGTCAAGGCGATGGAAGCGTTGGCGAAGGGGCTTCAGAGTGATGCCACGGTGATGCGGGAGGGCAAGAAGCAACAGATCTCGGCAGAAGGGTTGGTGGTTGGTGATATTGTCTTTTTGCAGTCGGGAAATAAAGTGCCTGCGGATCTGCGGTTGATTCAGTGTCGCGATTTGCAGGTTGATGAATCGGCGCTGACGGGAGAATCGCTTCCGGTTGAAAAAGAAGCGAGTGAAAAGCTCCATGCCGATACGGTTCTGGCCGATCGCATTAATATGGCATATTCGTCCACGCTCGTCACCTATGGTACGGGAACGGGTGTCGTCGTGGCGATTGGCGATCGCACTGAGATTGGTCAGATAAATGAATTGATTTCATCGGCGGATGATTTAGCGACTCCCCTGACGCGCCAGATTGAAGAATTTAGTCTGGTGCTGATGCGGATTATTTTGGCGTTTGGGGCGATCGCCTTAATGGCTGGGGTCATCCGTCAGTTTTCGCTAGAGGATACGTTTTTGTCGGTGGTGGCGTTGGCGGTGGGGGCGATTCCAGAAGGGCTTCCGGCGGCGGTGACGATTACGCTGGCGATCGGGGTGTCTCGGATGGCGAAGCGACATGCCATTATCCGGAAGTTGCCTGCCGTCGAGACTTTGGGCAGCACGACGGTGATCTGCACGGATAAAACGGGGACGCTGACCCAAAATGAAATGACGGTGCAGGAAATTTGGACGGGGGGTGACGATTTTCTGGTGTCGGGTGTGGGCTATTCGCCGGAAGGGGATCTGAGCAAAGGTGAGCAGCAAATTAACCCAACCGATTATCCAGCGCTGGTGGAATGTTTGCAGGCGGGATTGCTGTGCAACGATTCGCGACTGGTGGCTACTGATGATGGATGGCGGGTGGAAGGCGATCCGACGGAGGCCGGGTTGATTACGGTGGCGAGCAAGGCTCAGATGGATCGAGAACCGCTGGAACAGCGATTTCCTCGATTAGATACGATTCCGTTTGAGTCGCAGTATCAATACATGGCGACGCTGCATGACCTGGGCGAAAATCAACCCAAACGAGTGTATGTGAAAGGGTCGGTTGAAAGTGTATTGCACCGCTGCCACAATGCATTGAGTCAATCGGGGGAAGTAACCGAACTCGATCATGATGCCGTGCATCATATGGTTCGTGAGATGACAGCGAAAGGGCTGCGGGTGCTGGCATTCGCACGACTAGAATTGCCACCGGATGTGACTTCGATTACGCACGATACGATCGCCCATTCGCTCACATTCCTGGGATTGCAGAGCATGATCGATCCGGCTCGTCCGGAAGCCATTAAGGCGGTGCATACCTGTCAGGTGGCCGGGATCAAGGTGAAGATGATTACCGGAGATCATGTGGGAACGGCAGCGGCGATCGGGCGCAAGATTGGGCTGGCTGGCATTGATGGAGCCTATGGTAAGTCGTTTGCGATTAGCGGCAGCGAGATTTCGGATGTGTCGGATCTGGATTTGCCGACGGTGAGCGATCGCATTCCGGTCTTTGCGCGGGTCGCGCCGGAACAAAAGCTGCGTCTGGTGAAAGCCCTGCAAGCGCGCGGTCATGTGGTAGCGATGACGGGAGATGGCGTGAACGATGGCCCTGCCCTGCGTCAGTCGGATATTGGTATTGCGATGGGGATTACCGGAACGGAAGTCGCTAAAGAAGCGGCAGATATGGTGTTGACGGATGACAACTTTGCCACGATCGCATCAGCGGTGGAAGAAGGACGGGGAGTTTACGACAACATTATTAAGTTCATTGTCTGGACGCTACCGACGAATGCCAGTCTGGGGTTGATTATTCTGGTGTCTATCTTTTTTGGCATCGCGCTACCGATTCTGCCGCTGCAAGTGCTGTGGATTAACACGACGACGGTGATCTTTTTGGGAACGATGCTGGCCTTTGAGGTAAAAGAACCGGGGCTAATGAATCGGACGCCGCGCCCGCCCCGCACGCCGCTGCTGAAACGGGCAGCGATGCAGCGCATCATCTGGGTTGGGATTTACCTCTGTGCCATTACGTTTGTCGTCTTTGCATTGGAAACCGGGACGGGGTCATCGGCGAATGCGGCACGGACGGCGGCGGTGAATGCGATCGTGTTTGGTGAAATCTTTTTGCTGTTTGCCTGTCGATCGCTCCGCTATTCAATGTTTGAGTTGGGATTCTTTTCCAATCAATTACTGCTGGTGGGCGTGGCGATCATGATTGCCGCACAGCTTCTCTTTACCTATGCGCCGTTTATGCAGCAGATATTCAGTACGGAACCGATCGGTACGTCTGAATGGGTTGTGATTTTGAGCGGGTCGCTGTTGCTGTATGTGTTAACGGAACTGGAGAAGTGGATTCGTCGGCAGCGATCGCCCCGCCGATAGTAACGTCCCAGACACCCGGTGTTTTCAAAACACCGGGTGTCTTGCGCGTCAAAATCGGATGTATCGCATCAGCACGCTCATCATCTCGCCATCCTGGGGTGTCATGACCAGTTGCGACTGGGGAATCGCGATCAGCGGACTCCAGAGTCCCGCTTCGGCGTAGTGCAGGTTGTGCAGCAGGTGGATCGTGTGACGAATGGCGCGAGGGGAACCGATCAGCAGATGCTTGAGCGGATCGTGATCGGGCTGAGGGCTGACCGAGGGTTGGCAAGATGCAGGACAGGTGGACTCTCCAGGCGGAGAGAACAGGGTTTGAGGTATGGGTTTTCGCTCCTTTGATTGAGTAACCGAGGAAAACCCAAAAATTTAGCCACCCCGTGCCAATGCTCACAGCAAATCGGGGTGGCTTAAGAGTTGCTACAATGCTCCCTTAGCCCACCAACTGCGTCATCAGTTTGGCTGGGTTAGCGGCTCGAAGCTGTTGGCGCAGCTTCGGGTCGCGCTTGACTAAATTTTCGGGTCAACACGCAGGACGCTACTTCGCAAAATAGCGTCAAGTCCTCAACCTATCGCATCTGTTGCAGCGAGTCAAGATGCTATCTGGTAAATCGCAGGTCGATATTTGGGGGATGGAACTGGTTTCCTAGAAGCCGTTGCGGCTTCGATCCAGGCTGCTTTGGCAAGGAGTACTTCTCGCACAGCCACCTCCGGCGTTTCACCAAAGGCAGAGCAACATTTCAGATCGGGAATATCGGCAATATAGCCTTCATCCTCTTCGCTGTAGAAAACGTTGATGTGATGATCTTTCATCTTACTCTTACCTAGAGTTGTTTTTCTAGTAATGACAATTACCCTTTGCTGGTTTAAAGAATCACTGAGCTAATCGTTTCTGTAATACCTGTTGAACCAAACGACCTAACCTATCATTTGGAAAGACCATGAGAAAGTCTTCTAAATCCTGAAGTGCAAATTGAATATCTGGTATTGGTGCGACTCGTCTTAACGCATCTCGATAATAATGTTTTGCCTGCTCATCCTTATTTGCAGCTAGATAATATAGGGCCAAATTAAAGGTAATGTCCCAATTCTCTGGCTCTTTTGTGTAGGCTGTTTGAGCAAGGGAAAGTGCTTGATTTAAGTCAGTTTGTGCTTGCTCCAATTGACCCATTACCTTATGGGTGATAGCGCGATTGTAAAACCACCAATCATCGGGATCTAGCTCAATGGCACGGTTGAAGTCTTGCAGTGCCTCTTCGTAGCGCTTCATAAATAGATAGGTTAGACCACGACTGGCGATCGCCCAATCATACTTTGGGTTAAGCTCAATGGCACGGTTGAAGTCTTGCAGTGCCTCTTCGTAGCGTTCCATCAATCGATAAGTTTCACCACGACTAGCGGTCGCCCAATCTAACTTTGGGTCAAGCTCAACGGCACGGTTGAAGTCTTGCAGTGCCTCCTCGTAGCGCTTCATCGACTGATAGGTTAGACCACGACTAGCGATCGCCTTAGCTAACTTCGGGTTAAGCTCAACGGCATGGTTGAAGTCTTGCAGTGCCTCCTCGTAGCGTTTCATCGACTGATAGGTTTGTCCACGACTGGCAATCGCCCCAGCTAGCTCTGGGTCAAGCTCAATGGCTTGGTTGAAGTCTTGCAGCGCCTCCTCGTAGCGCTTCATCAATAGATAGGTTAGACCACGACTGGCGATCGCCCAATCTAACTTCGGGTTAAGCTTAATGGCTTGGTTGA
>DATNPS010000008.1:0-4507 GCA_036703095.1 Crinalium sp.
TCAATCACTCCAGCCAGTAGTCAGGGACAAACGTCCTTTACCTTGATGCTGCCACTGACTCAAGTGGACTACGGCGAAGCTCAAATTGCCTGACTTTTAGGGACGGCTAAAACACAGAGGCCCGCGAGCAAAAATGCGATCGCCCCCATTAACATTGATGCGGTTGCCGTTTGCGCTTCTAATTTCAGCAGAAATGCGCCAAACATGCTGGTGGATGCTGCGACTCCGCCTAAATACAGGCCCATCCCCAATCCTGCTCTAGATGCAGGCACCAACGCCAGAATGAATGGAAATGCGCCATTGGAGATTAAACTCAGGGCGATCGCCAAAACGATAACTCCCGTATAGAGAACTGCTTGAACGGGAACAAACACCATCAAGACAGACGCCACAATGGCTAGCGCGAATCCGAGTTGTAATGTGCGGTGAGTGCCCCAGAAGGAGGCTAACAATCCGGCAGGAATCGCGAGGATGGCAATGCTGATGGCGATCGCCATGATTAACCAATCCAATCCAACAGTGGGCAAATGAGCCTGAAAGGTTTTGGAGATAGTATCCATTTCCATTCGGATGCCCCAACCCACGCCAAGTCCAATGACGGGAATCAGCGTTAGCGTCAGCAGAAAATAAGGGGGCCAGGTATTCTTGTAGCCATAGGATGACGAGATACCCGGAGCATCGATTGCCCGGAGCAGAGCTGCCGTTCCTAACAGCACAAGAGCGCCGACGATGAATGTGATGGCAGGCCCCAACCCAAGCAGCCACTGGTTAAACAGGAGCTTTGGTGCGCTGACAAGACTCACAATCAGCGTGATCAGGCTGTTGGCGATCGGTAGTCCATCTCCCGATGCATAGCGCCTCAGCAGGGCCAGAGAGGGGCTGTGAAAGATGGTCATGGCTAACGCCCAGCCGACCAGCACAAATAAAACAAACCACCGCAAAACATCGTTGACGTTGCCGACTAGGGCCAGCAGTGGAATCGCGACGAATAGAGCAGAGGCCGCAATCACACCCACCGTAACAAATGAAAATCGGCTGTCCGCCCGTCGCTGCGTTCGATCCGATAGCCCACCCAGCAACGGTTCCAGTGCGATCGCCAATCCGTGCTCGACGACCACTAAGGGCAGCGATGCCTGTGCAGGCATTCCAATCTGTTCTAAGATTTGGGGCAAATACAAGCCGTGAATCGCCCACATGAGGGCAATGCCTCCTTGTAATGCTGTCAACCCCAGCACTTGTGGCCACAAGATAGCGGACTGAGGTCGAAAGCTGCTCATAAGTTCAATGCTGTATCAGGAATCGGGGATCATTGCTGATGAAAACGCCCACCCAACGGGCGGACGCTTTCATAAATATTAAGGTCTAAAGGGTACATTCCCTGATGTCAGCAATTCTCATTTTGAAACCGATTGCCTTGTGAATTCGATAAATGCGCAAACATGTGCCCCGCGCGTCGCACGGGGCACATGTTTGCGTTACTTCAGCCGCGCGTCGCGCGGCTGAAATGGTGCTATCGAATTTCCGTTAATACTCAGGGACGGAGGGATCGACTTCGCGACTCCAGGCCAGGATGCCGCCTACGACATTCGTACCTTCGATTCCGGCCTCTTTCAGGATAGCGAGTGCCTTCGCTGAACGCATCCCCGATTTACAGTGCACAATCAGCCGATGGCCATTGAGCTTGTCTTTCACCTGCGCAACCCCATTGCCATTCTCAATGTCGGGCAGCGGTATGAGTACAGAACCGGGAATGCTGGCGATCGCATACTCATGGTGGTTCCGCACATCCAGCAGCACAAAATCTTCTGCACCGCTGTCGAGCAGTTGCTTGAGTTCCTGGACTGTCATTTCCATAAGACCTTCCTTCTCCTTGGCTTCAGCCGCTTTTGCTTGAGGAATGCCACAGAATTCTTCGTAATCAATCAGTTTTTCGATCACGGGGCGAACTGGATTGGGCCGCAGTTTTAGCTCCCGGAATGTCATATCCAGGGCGTTATACAGCAACAGACGACCGCTCAAGGTTCTACCCTGGCCGAGAATAATCTTGACGGTTTCGGTAGCTTGAATTACGCCAATCACGCCAGGTAGAATTCCCAAAACGCCACCCTCGGCGCAAGAGGGCACTAATCCGGGCGGTGGGGGTTCGGGATACAGGTCGCGATAGTTTGGCCCACCCTCATAATTAAAGACCGTGGCCTGTCCTTCAAACCGGAAGATGGAGCCGTAAACGTTAGGCTTGTCGAGCAGCACGCAGGCATCATTCACCAGATAGCGAGTCGGGAAGTTATCGGTGCCGTCCACGACAATGTCATAGGGTTTGATGATGTCCAGCGCGTTTTCAGACGAAAGGCGCGTTTCGTAGAGATCAACCTGACAGTAGGGATTAATTTCGAGAATGCGATCTTTAGCAGAGGCAATTTTGGGTTTACCGACCCAGGAGGTGCCGTGAATCACCTGCCGCTGAAGGTTGGAGTGATCAACGACATCAAAGTCAACGATGCCAATGCGCCCGACCCCAGCTGCCGCTAGGTAGAGCAACAGGGGCGATCCCAAGCCACCTGTTCCGATGCAGAGGACGCTGGCAGCCTTCAAGCGCTTCTGCCCGTCTAGACCGACCTCTGGCAAAATCAGGTGACGGGAATAGCGCTCATATTCTTCTCGACGGAGCTGGATATCATCCAGATTGGGATTTAGCATGATGATTTAGAAGATCAGAAATGATGGGCAAACAAGCTGTGTAGGGGCGGGACATTAAAATTTAACGGCTCTAGACGGTTGGGAACACATTCGTATCGGTTCCGATTGAAACTGATGTCCGTCGTCTAACTTCCAGGATAGTAAATCTTTGGCATTCCCCTTTGGGACGGAAACAATCAGATACGAGTATTCGGGCCAGGCCAGGACGCGATCGCACTCTGAGGGCACGGCTGGATTATCGGGGTGGGAATGGTAAATTCCAACAATCGTGAGGTGGCGATCGCGGGCATATCGCTGAGCCTCCAACATATCCTTTGGATCAATCCAGTAGCGACGCGATTTGGTTAACCCGTGCGTAGTGGGGACGTTGCCCAACGCAGACAGCTCATCTGCAATCGAGTCAACCCACGCATTCGGGAGCGATCGCGCCTCTACGACAACGCTATTACTTTCTGCATTGCTTTCTCCCGGCTCGATTTGCCCCAGCAACAACCCACAGCACTCATCGGGATAGGTGCTTTCCGCATGGTGTCGGATGTGTTGAATCTGGTCAGGGCTAAGATGAAGCGCCACAGGTCAGTGTCGAATGAAGTCGATCTGGATCAGTCCAGCCCTTTATTCTACTGGAGGATTGTCATTAGTAAAAGGTTTAATTTTACAAATCAATCATTTGGGATTTGTGAAAATGTGGATCTAACGGGCTTTCGCGGCTCCTAAATACAGTTCGCCAACTTTGGGATCGTTGAGCAGATCGCGTCCTGGGCCTTCAAAGCGATCGCGTCCTGAATCCAATACATAGGCGCGATCGGCCATTTCTAGCGCTTTTCTGGCGTTTTGCTCAACCAGGGCGATCGCCGTTCCAGTTGAATTGATTTGCCGGATTCGCTCGAATACTTCATTCACCAGTTGTGGTGAGAGGGCGGCTGACGGTTCGTCTAGTAACAGCAGCGAGGGTTCTAACATCAGCGCTCGGCCCATTGCCAACTGCTGGCGTTCGCCGCCCGAGAGGGTACCTGCGTGCTGTTTTCGACGTTCGCCTAAGCGCGGGAACATGTCAAAAATTCGGTCTTTGCGAGATTTAAGGGAAGTATTCAGAACGAATGCGCCCATCTCCAGATTTTCTTCGACGCTGAGAGACGGAAACACGTTGGCGATTTGTGGAACGTAACACATTCCCCGTTGCACAATTTGATTGGATTTAAGTCCAGCAATCTGTTCGCCTTTAAAGCGAATTGTGCCTTTGTGAGGCGTCAATAGCCCAAAAATCGTTTTTGCCAGCGTTGATTTTCCGGCTCCATTGGGGCCAATAATTGCGACTAATTCTCCTGGATCGACTCTAAAATTTACGCCCTGCAAAATATCCAGGTCTTTAATGTATCCCGCGTAAACATCTTCCACAATCAAAAGCGGGGAAGCATTCTCCATAATCCATTCTCGGCATCAACGTCCGTTCTTTTGCAATTCTCACACATGAGGGGTGTTGGGTGTTGGGTGTTGGTGATAGGGCGTGGGTGTGTGGTGTGTGGTGTTTGTGAATTTAAATTTTAGCCACGACAGATAACCCCGTAGAGACGTGCCATTGGCACGTCTTAAAACCCCATCGCAGAATATTTCAAAACGATATTAGGAGAGAACGGTAGAGCGATTTTGGCAAGTGGGGCAGTAGTAGCAGCGTCGGCCTCCCAGCATTTCTTTGAGGATTGGAGTGCCGCAGATATAGCAAGGTTTGCCATCACGGTTGAAGACGTAGTGGCGATAGTCCTGCCGTTTATAGCCTTGCGATCGCAACCGTTCTGCAAGCTCAAGATTG
>DATNPS010000010.1:0-9283 GCA_036703095.1 Crinalium sp.
CGTCGGGCGCGCAAAATCCACAATTGATGGCAGTACTTGCACTGCCACCAATTTGCATAGTGAGAATTGCTGTTGTTGTGACTAACGTGAAGGGCATTGGGGATTAGGAGAGTAGAATGGCGATCGATCCAGGAAAAACACGACAGACGGCACGAGCATTTCCAATTAGTGAAATTAGCAAAACTGTCAAGGAAACCCTGAGCTTACGCGATCAAGTCGATATCTGGAAGTTTAAGCTAGGTACCAAAAGTCGCTTCAATCTGACGCTCAGCGGCATTGCCCCAAAAGCCAATATAGACGTTTCCTTACTGAATGCCGCAGGTCAAGCCATTAGCTTCTCTAAGCAGCGCGGCAATCGTCCCGAAAAATTAACCAACCTTCAGTTAGACGCAAGCACGTTCTATGTGCGGGTACAGCTTCAGCGCGGGAGCACAACTAGTAACTATGCGTTAAAAATGCTGGCAGCACCGATTCCAGCTACAACGCCCACGCCCACTCCAAGCATCACTCCTACACCTACGCCCACCCCAAGTCTTACTCCTACTCCTACTCCCGCCGATCAATTTGGCAACTCGTTTGATACAGCAACCGCCCTCAGTATTAACACTCCGGGTAGCGTAACGGATTTTGTGGGTGCTATTGATGCCAACGATTTTCTGAAATTTACCCTATCGAATCCCGGACAACTAAGCCTCAACTTAACGGGATTAAGTGCAGATGCAAATATTGAACTGTATGACAACAATCGCAATTTAGTTTCTGCCGGAAATAATGTGGGCATTGTGAATGACGCGATCGCCCAACGGCTCATTAATTTCAACTCGACGTATTACATTCGAGTTGCGCAAGCACCCGGTAACGATACGACCTACAACCTCTCCTATTCATTTACGCCTGATACTCCCGTTACAACGGCGTCCGGTTTAAAGTACGTTGATCTGGTAACCGGCACAGGGGTGCTCCCGAAGAAAGGTCAGCATGTTGTGGTTCACTACACGGGAACCTTGGTCGATGGAACCAAGTTCGATAGTTCGCGCGATCGCAACCAACCGTTCCAGTTTGCCTTGGGTTATGGTGAAGTCATCCAAGGCTGGGATGAAGCACTCAGCACTATGACGGTCGGTAGCCGTCGTCAGTTGATTATTCCTCCGAATTTAGGTTACGGCTCACAAAGCGTTTCAACCATTCCGCCCAATTCAACTCTTATTTTTGATGTAGAACTGCTCGACATCACAGATTTGGTTGGAGACTCCTTCGATCAGGCATCCTCTTTTACATTGGCAAATCCATCTTCCACTTCACCAACGAGCGCGTCATTAAATGAATTTGTAGGAAATTCTGACCCAAATGACTTTCTAAAATTTACGTTGCCTAGAGCTGGACAACTAGCATTAAAACTAACCAACCTAGCTGGAGATGCCAATCTTGAGCTATACGACAGCAATCGCAATCTCATTCAGTCTTCTACCAATAATGGTCTCACGAATGAGAATATTGCTCAAACTTTGAACAGTGTTAATTCTACTTACTATATTCGCGTTACCCAAGCCCCTAACACAGACGCTGGATACAAATTCAGCTACACATTTACGCCATCTTGATGAATTTAGGTAGGGCAAGCTTTACTCACCTTACCTGATGTATATCCAAGCCGTAGGGGCGCAGCATTCGGCAGTTATTTCTTGGCTATTCAGGAAATATCTGACCGATGCTACGCCCTTTAATGATCTACAAGCAAGCCATTTTTTCCAATCTGTCTACCTATCGGAAGACGCTGTAATAAGCGGTTGCGGCCAGAACGATAATCGTAATTACTCCTAAAGACACGCTCACAATATACTCTACAGAAACTTTTTTATTAAGTTCTTTTCGTTCTTCAGTCGTGCTCGTTGTGGTGTTGAAATCATCTGTTTTCATATCTGTCTATCTCCTACTGTTTTATGGCGATCGCATGTGAATTCAAGACCCTGCCTATTTAAATTCTCGGCTTTTTAAAGAGTCGAAAATTATGTTTTTCAAAACATTCAGGATTTCCACATCTATCGTCACTTGAGATATTTGAACTTACATCTGACCTTGGAATTATTAAGTTCATGCTGGCAATCAGAGATAAACGGTGCCATTACAGCTATGGTAGGGTGAGCATCGCCTATTATCGGCATGGTGTATCGTTAACCTCCCCATCAAGGCGTAGTACTCGGGCAAACATTATTTGCTGAAACCTGAGATACCGTTAGCTTTTGTAACAGAAACGTACCCCTACAATATGGTAAGACAATGGCTGATTCGAGTAATCTGTCATTGTCCATGAGTCATCCCATTACCTTGCTCCTGGCCTTTTTAACGGCCCTCGTTTTTACCGTCACGGCCTGCGGCCCGTCCTCAACGTCTGATACTGGCTCCAGTCCTGCGGAGGGTGGGGCTAAACAAAAAGTGGGCGTTGTGTTAGACACAGGGGGTGAGAACGATAAATCCTTCAACGAATACACCCTGAAAGGAGCGCGAGATGGGGCAGGCAAAGCCGGATTGGGCTTCTCCTACGTCACCTCAACCGCCAGCAGCGACTACGAGAAAAATATTGAAACTCAGATTACGGAAGGTGCAAATCTGGTAGTCACTGTCGGCTTTTTGATGGGCGATGCTACAGCAGCGATGGCCAAGAAATATCCCGATACAAAATTCGTGATTATCGACTATGCCTTTGCGCCCAACAAAGATGGTAGTGATCCCTATCAAACTGACCTGAAAAATGTATCTAGCCTGATGTTTGCCGAAGATCAGGCCGGATATCTGGCTGGCACGCTGGCGGCCTGTGTGAGTGAGACGGGAACGATCGCCACCGTTTCGGGAATGGAAATTCCGCCTGTGGTGCGCTATGTAAAGGGTTTTCAGGCCGGGGCTAAGTCCGTCAAATCCAATGTCGTAACGCTGAATCAGTACGTACCAGACTTTAACGATCCGGCGACCGGAAAATCGATTGGTCAAAGTTTTATTAGCCAGGGAGCCGATGTTATTTTTGCGGTCGGTGGCAATACGGGCAATGGTGGTCTACTGGCGGCCAAGGAAGCGGGTAAGAAGGGCATTGGCGTTGATGTCGATCAATATTTCACCTATCCCGAAGTGAAAGATGCGCTGATCACCAGTGCGGTGAAAAATATGGACATCGCTACCGCAACAGCAGTTCAGGAATTCGCTGCTGGACAACTGAAACCGGGCGTGGAACTGTTTGCGATCGCCAATGGTGGAGTCGGTTTAGCGCCCTATCACGATTGGGAAAGTAAAATCTCGGTGTCGTGCAAAGAGAAGGTAACGGCTGCTGAAGCGGCGATCAAAGCCGATCCCAAGATCACAGGAGCGAGTAGCTAGCCGTGTCGCCAACGCTTGAAGCTCGCCACATTACCAAACGATTCTCCAGCGCATTAGCCAATGAGGATGTGAATTTTGCAGTTGAGCCGGGCGAAATTCACGTCTTGCTGGGCGAAAATGGCGCAGGCAAAACGACCCTGATGAACATTCTGTATGGGTTGGAAAAGCCCGATGCAGGTGAGATTTGGGTGGATGGGCAACCTGTTCAGTTGCACAGTCCCAAAGATGCGATTCGGCAGGGCATCGTTATGGTGCATCAGCATTTTATGCTCGTCCCGGTATTTACCGTGACCGAGAATATTATGTTAGGGGTTGAGCAAACGCGGAAGTCCTGGCGATGGTTAGGGCAACTGGGCGTGTTGGATGAAGCGAAACCACAGCGTCGAATTCGAGAATTGGCCGACCAGCTTAGCCTGAATGTGGATTTGAATGCGCGAGTCGGCGATCTCCCAGTCGGTGTGCAGCAAAAAGTTGAAATCATCAAAGCGCTGTATCGCGGTGCTCGAACTCTGATATTAGATGAACCGACTGCCGTTCTGACGCCATCCGAAGGCACTGAGTTATTCGATCTGCTGCAAACTCTGGCAGATCAGGGATTATCGATTGTGCTGATCACACACAAGCTAAAGGAAGGATTGGCGATCGCCCATCGTATTTCCGTGATGCGTCAGGGGCGCATGGTCGGAACAGTGAATCCCGCCGATGCTACAGAATCGATGCTGGCCGAGATGATGGTGGGCCGAACTGTGATGTTGCAGGTCAACAAACCACCTCTACAAGCGGGTGAACCTGTGTTACAAACGCACGGCTTACGAGTCCTGAATGATCGGGGCCACATTGCGGTCAATGGCGTTAATTTGACGGTACGGGCAGGCGAAATTTTTGGAATTGCTGGGGTGCAGGGCAACGGCCAAACCGAATTAGCCGAAGCCTTAGCCGGACTGCGCCCGATCGCCGATGGACGGGTTGAAGTGCTGGGGCGCGATCGCACTGGGGCCACTCCCCGCGAATTGATCGAACTGGGTGTCGCCCATGTTCCGGAAGATCGCGGTAAGAATGGGTTGGTCAAATCCTATTCGCTGGCCGACAATGCCGCCCTCTGCACGTACTACAAACCACCCCTCGCTAAAGGTGGGCTGATTCGGGCGGGAGCCATTCTGCGCTATACCACCCAGTTACTTGAAGAATTTGACGTGCGTCCAGCCAATCCTCACTATCCAGCCAGCGCACTGTCCGGTGGCAACCAGCAAAAGCTGATTATGGCACGAGAATTATCGCGGGGTGCCCGTCTGCTAATCGCCAGTCAACCGACGCGCGGTGTAGATATTGGCGCGATCGAACTGATTCACAGCCGCATGATCGAAGCACGCCGTCAGGGGATGGGCATCTTGCTCATATCATCGGAGTTAGACGAAATTCTGGCTTTATCTGATCGAGTAGCGGTGATGTTTCAAGGCAAATTGGTTGATACGCTGGGCATTGCGGATGCGAATCGGGAGCGGTTGGGGCAACTGATGGTGGGGATGCGGGAGTAATTCAAACGGGAATTGGTCTTATGGCAATGCAATTGGAAAACGTAGTACCGTTTGGGCGATCGCTGGATGAATATATCCAGATGTTTGATTTAACGGCAGCCGATCTTCAGAAATCAATTTTGGGAGTTGGCGATGGCCCAGCCAGCTTTAATGCAGAGGGCACTCGGTTGGGATACCAGATTAAGTCAGTCGATCCGCTGTATAACTTTACGGCAGACCAGATCCAATCCCGGTTTGATGCTGTTGTCGATCATATTATTGAACAGGTGAGAAACTCGCCAGGGGATTGGATCTGGACATACCATGCATCGCCTGACGATTTGCGTAAAAATCGAGAACGAGCGATGCATCTGTTTTATGAAGATTATGCACATGGTCGAATGGAAGGCCGATATGAGCTGGGAGAACTCCCCAAACTAAACTATCCAGATCAGTCTTATGAGTTGGGATTATGCTCTCACTTTTTGTTTTTATATTCCGATCATTTTGATGAATTATTTCACTTCAACTCGATTTGTGAGATGTTGCGTGTCTGTCGAGAAGTTAGAATTTTTCCACTTCTGACACTCATGCTGAAGCGATCGCCCCATTTAGATTCAGTTCTAGAAAAATTAGAGCAGAAGGGATATCAATGTACGATCCAAACCGTCTCATATCAACTTCAGCGAGGGGGTAATGAGATGTTAAGAATCACTGGCTAATTCAACTTAACGCATACGCAACTTCGTGTTATCTAATTCACGTCAACCGCGCGTCGCGCGGCTGAAATCGCGCAAAAAATTGCTCCGCGCAACGCGCGGAGCAATTTTTTGCGCATTCGTCGAATTCACGTTAACCTACGGGGTGATCTGCGTTTGACCGCCAGGATGGCGGTGTTACGGGTGTTGCAGTTGCAGTAGGCGGCGCAGGGGAATTTCGACCCAGTCAGGACGGTTGTTGAGGGCCAGGCCCAATTCATCCACAACCTTCTCTAACAGATAGGCGTCGAGCAACACCTGTAGCTCTTGCTGCGTTTTGGGCAAGAAGGAGTCCTGGCTGGCGGTTTGTAAGTAGCTGTTCAAGAATGCCGCGCTGACCCAGCTATACCAGAAGTGCGACCATTGCTCCATCACAGGAAGATTGTCACTGCGGATCATGCCGCTTTCAATTTCGCGATGGAGGGCAACGTTTGCGGCATTGTTAAAGGATTGCAGCATTCCGGCGACATCTCGGAGGGGCGATCGCTTCATGCGGCGTTCACTCAGGTTATGGCCCGGTTCCCCTTCAAAATCGAGAATGATAAAATCCCGTCCGGTATAAAGCACCTGCCCTAAATGGAAATGACCGTGATAGCGAGTTCGTAAGGCCGTGATTTTTTGATTTAAGACCAACTGAAACTGATCTAAAATTCGATCTTGCTGCGACAAGACAGTGTGAGCCAAATCTTGAACAGATGGCGGTAAGGACTTTAGACGCTGTTTCAACAGCAGAAATACACGTCCGGTCAGGGTTCGAGCATATTGATAAATCGATCGCTGATAGAACGATGAAAACGCTTCGGGAGCAAAGGCTGGATTGTCAGGATCAGACGCCAGTGCAATATGCAGCTCGGCAGTATCCTGACCGAGGAGCCGCACATTGGCGAGGAATGATCCCATCAGTTGAAAGGCCAGTTCTTTAGAAGACGTTGGGATTGGAGCAACTGAAGCATCTGGAGAGGTAGAAATGCGCAAGTGCGATGATGATTCAGGAGTGGATTCTGAATCATCGGTTGGCAGTTTTGGTTCGTCCAGCAGCGCTTGCAGTTCAACCAGAGAGCCATGTGGAACAGGAACGTTTGGCAGGTCTGTATATTGAGCGGTTACCAGGTCAAAGTAGTCGCGCAAGCTGTCGATCGTGTAATCCCAACTGTTGCGCGCATCGCGAATGTATTCCTGAAGAATGCCAACGGTGGTGGGAGCCGCTCCAGAACGGCGATATTCCAATTCGCCCATGACCGGAACGATGTGGCTGATTCGTTTTTTCTCTCCTAAAAATCGCCGAATTTCCAAATCTGGGTTAACGCCTTCCTCCACCCGACGGAACAGCTTTAGCCGCAAATGTTCGTCATAAATAACAGACGTATTGCGCAATTCGCCTTTTAACAGAACGGGGTCACTGTGCGGAGCGTTACCAGAGGGCAGCAGATCCGTTGAAAGGCCAATCAGTTCACCTAGCGTACCGGGATGGGTGCGATCGCTCACCATCACATCCAGCAATCCGGCCAAGAATCGCTTGTCGGCAGTCGCATCAAACAATACGCCAGCTTTGTCATGTCCCTGAATGTGCAGATGAGCGATCGCCGCTTGAGGCGCATTTGTCAAAATAGAGTTTGCCTGTTCGTCCTCCGCATAGGTCAACGGCAGAATATAGTTTTCGGGATTGCCCTCCATATACTCAATGTGCAGACCCACAATTTGCACCTCCAGGTCGTGATGCGAGACTGGAATCATTTCAACGATCTGCACGGAGCGGATGGTGCGAGCCTTTGCGGCAAACCAGGAACAGCCATATAAATAGCTGGGCAGGATCGAGTCTTGCAGCGATGCGAAGGCGCGGGGTGTCAGCGTTGGCGAAAAGATGCTTTGCCAGCGATCGCTCACCGTGAGGGATGGCAGTTCGGCTTGCGATTTGGGATGGCGAAGCAGGCTGGGCTGTGGCCTCAGAGCAAACCAGTAGAACGCATATGGCCCTACGCTTAAGAAGTAAGGCTGTTCGTCAATCGCTGGAAATTCAGTGCGGCCAAAGATCTCAACGGGTACCATGTCTCTAAAAGCAGACAAATCTAACTCAACCGTTTGTACAAAGCGAGATAGATTCACGACGACTAAAACATGCTCTTCGTCATAGGTGCGGGTAAACGCTAGAACCTTGCGATTTTCAGACTGCAAAAATTCAAAACTGCCTCGTCCCAATGCCTGTAACCGCTTTCGGGTGGCGATCAGACGCTTCATCCAGTTCCATAGCGAGTTCACATTAGCGCGTTGTGCTTCCACATTCACGGCTTCATAGTGATACTCTGATTCCACAATCACCGGAAGGTATAACCGCTGCGGATTAGCGCGGCTAAATCCAGCATTGCGATCGCTACTCCACTGCATCGGCGTGCGTACACCGTTGCGATCGCCCACGTACACGTTATCACCCATGCCGATTTCGTCACCGTAATACAGTACGGGAGTACCCGGTAGTGACAGCAGTAGACTATTGAGCAGTTCAATTTGACGGCGATCGTTGCCGAGGAGAGGCGCTAACCGACGACGAATGCCCAAATTCACGCGCATTTCTGGATCTTGAGCATAGACCCGATACATATAATCGCGGTCTTCATCCGTCACCATTTCCAGCGTTAGTTCATCATGATTTCGCAAAAACAACGCCCACTGGCAGTTATCGGGAATCGTCGGCGTTTGCTGCAAAATATCTTGAATCGGAAAACTATCTTCCATCCGTAATGCCATAAACAAACGGGGCATCAGCGGAAAATGGAAATTCATGTGGCATTCGTCGCCCATGCCATAGTACTGAGCCGCATCTTCCGGCCACTGATTTGCTTCGGCCAGCAGCATTCGGTTTGGATGTTTTTCATCCACCCGTTTCCGCAGTTGCTTGAGGAATTCATGGGTTTCGGGCAGGTTTTCACAGTTCGTGCCCTCTCGCTCATACAAATAGGGCACGGCATCCATCCGCAGGCCATCGACTCCCATGTTTAGCCAAAAGTCGAGCACATCAAATACGGCCTGCTGCACCAGCGGATTGTCGTAGTTTAAGTCGGGCTGATGAGAATAAAAGCGGTGCCAGTAATAGGATTTAGCGATCGCATCCCAACTCCAATTTGAGGTTTCAAAATCCTGGAAAATAATGCGAGCGTCCCGATATTTTTCGGGGGTGTCGCTCCATACATAAAAATCTCGTTCGGGACTGCCGCTCGGTGCCCGTCGCGCTCGCTGAAACCAGGGATGTTGATCCGACGTATGGTTAATGATCAGCTCAATAATGACGCGGATTTCACGCTGGTGCGCCGCTTCCAGAAATACCTTAAAGTCATCCAGCGTGCCGTAAATCGGATTGACGTTTGTGTAGTCCGCAATGTCATAGCCGTCATCCCTCAAAGGTGATGGGAAAAAGGGCAACAGCCAAACCGCCGTGACGCCTAAATCTTGCAAGTAGTCTAGTTTTTCAGTTAGCCCCCGGAAGTCGCCAATGCCGTCGCCGTTGCTATCCGCAAAGGCACGAACGGGCACTTCGTATATGATGGCGTTCTTAAACCAGAGGGGATCGTCTTTTAGGATGGCGTTTTGCATTATTGAAATTAATTCTAAGAGTGCTGTTGGAATGACCGAAAGGGCGATCGCAAAGTTGCT
>DATNPS010000013.1:0-44959 GCA_036703095.1 Crinalium sp.
CGCCGCCGGCGAACTTGCCTCGCCCCAATTTGCATACTGAGAATTGCTGCCCCCACACGCCCTTTGTCCTAACGTGAATGCGTAGTGCTATATTCAATAGCAAAACTGCTTGCGGATTCTATGCGCCCGACGGGCGCGTAGAATCCGCAGTTAGCATCATTACAAGTTCGCTTACGACGAACTTGCAGTGATGTTGATTCGCATAACGAGATTGCTAGTTAATTGCTTGCTACAGGGCTGTCATCACTCGAATCAGTTCAGCGGACAAATCTACGCTGGAAGACGATCGCTGCTTAAACAAAACGCCTGCCAAGAAGTAAATGTTTTGTGAATAAAACGCCTTCTGATGTTGACGCAGGTGTGAAATCCAGTTTTTTACTTTAGGTTCAGAACTGTAATAGCCAAATTGCAGTGGTGTAACCATAAAGTCTGCCACATCATATCCTTGGGCGATCGCATGTTCAATCGTCTCAACCGGATTAGAGTAAGCAGAAATCATCAGCATCGCATTTGCGCAACCCACCGAAAGCAAGCGTTTCGTGATCGTTGCACCGTCCGTTCCTCCGTGTAAAGACGGCATACAGATGTCATCATCTGGAGCTGGAATATAGGGAGGATTCGCGATCAAATAAGTGGCGCGATCGGGCGAGCTAGAAAAGAAACATTTATTGTGAACGTTGTACTGATTTTTAAGCTTGTATTGTTCTACTCTGGAAGCCGCTACGCTACAGGCTGTGGGATTCAACTCATAACCGTGAATCACACCGTCAAATTTAGTTTTGAGTAGTCCACTGATGACTGGACTGCCATCTCCAGCACCAAATTCAACAACCGTCTCTGAAGCCGTGCAGTGGCTCAATACCATTTTCTCTAAACACTGAGAGTAAAATTGGGACTCTTCAGGACAGCAAAAAACTTCTTCATGGGAATAGACCTGATCCAGGTGGTTGGATACAGCGGTCAAGTTCTTAACGGTGCTTGATGAAGTCAGTGTTGACGAGTCGAAATTTGATGAGTCTAATAATGCTTCTTTCAAGGAAGTAACCTCGCTTAAATGATAGTCTCTTTCACAACCTGGATCACGGCTGAACCTGCGCGATCGCCCATCCATTTTTCCTGGTCATAGCCCAACACCAGTTCCCACGCGTCATTTGGGTAGTGTTCTGCTAACGGTAACGCCACGTTATGCAACATCCACTGACCGTGACGTTCATCTTCGCGAATATGCAGTTCCCAATAGCCCATCGCGGTGTCTGAAAGGTTTAACCGCTGTGCGGCCAGCATGTAGTCTGTATAGATGGTGGGGCCAGCGATTTCAAAATAGGTCAGTCCGCCGTTATAGCGAAGGAAATGCCGCTTACATTCCGTCAGCAGGAAGTTGTGGTTAATGCACGCTAAAACTTCCCACGGTACCAAATCAAAATAGGCTTCTGGTTCCGTCTTTAGATCCAGTTCAGCCATCATCTGAGCAAAGAAGGTAGAGTGCTTGCGGGACAAACGACCATTGCCATATTCTTCCATCAGCACTCGAATCAGCATGGCCTGCACTTCGTTGCTGGCTCCCCCCAAAATTCGCGACATGCGGCTGGCTTCTACCAGACCATCCAGGGATGCGATCGCCAGCAAACAGCGATATCCCTCCAAGCTCATCTCTTCTCGCAGATAGCGTTTGGTTTCAGTGATGGGTGGGTTTAAATCAGCTTCGGCTCGTTCAGCCAGAGCTGATTTGACATCAAGGCTCTGGAGTTGCTCTACGTCTAGCTGAGCGAGTTCCCAGGCTTGCCAGGGTGTTTCGATGCGATCGCGTACTTGTTGCAGATAATACGAACGCTCATTTTTGTAATGCTGTAAATCGTCGTACCAAAACAGGTTCAACCGATTAATTCGATACAGGATTCGCTGTAGAAATCGGTGTGCTGCGCTTACATTGGCACTACTGGAATTATTGGTGTAAGCGATCGCCAGCGCGTCTGATAAAACCGCTTCGAAACCGCTGGTCAAATCAGGTTGAGCATGAATCGCTTGGTCTAAATGATCGGTATTAAGAAGCTGAATAAATAACTGTTCTGCCTCAATATAATTTGATGGATAGTTTGACGGCTGTAAATTAGCCGATCGGGTCTTTAACGTTCCTTCGGTTGGACGCTCGGAACTCAATATCATTATCATATTCGTGTTGCCTGAAGCTAGTCTGGGTTAAATAGAGATCTGAAAAACTTGTCAACAAACCTGTGAGGAACTGTGTTCAGTTCAACTATCTAAACCATAAACCGTAGCCTTAGATACTCCGTCCATCTCTGGGAAGACAAACTTGAATATTTGCAAAGCTCACATCTCCTATGCAATTAGGCAGATGAATTCGAAAGCCGAGTTCTGTAAACGCAGCGTCCTAAAATTTAGCTTTCGAATTTACGCTAAGTTAACTACGCTAATTTAACTAGGAGAGATGTTTTTCCATTCGGTAATTAATTAAAATTACACCATTTCGGAATACTTGATTTTCTCCCAGATTGCAGAATTCTAAATGTTCAAAAAATGGTTTAGCGGTAATACTGGCTTCTACGAATAAGCGGGTGATATTAAGCGATCGCGCTTCTTGCTCAATTCGATTTAACAGCATCTTACCAACCCCGCGCCGTTGATAGGCATGATGACAGTAAAAACAGTCAATATGTCCATTAGGTTCTAATTCAGCAAATCCGGCGATCGTCGAATGGTCATCTGCAACAAAGACGATGCGGCTTTCGTAGCGTTTGACCCACTGCGTTTCATCGGGAATTTTGGGTGCCCAGGCTGCAATTTGTTCAGGAGTATAATCGCGACAGTTAACGGTATGAATCGTGTCGAAAAAAAGACGAACAATCTGAGGAATATCACGCGGTTGATAATATCGAACTAGCATAGAATCACCCTCTTATCCCTTTTTTGGTAGAATATTTGTGACCACCTCGACTGCGATCGCATGACAGCTTATACCTTACCTTCAACACTAGAGGCCGTTTTTTCAGAACACACGAAACCAGAGGCACTATTTGAGGCATTGCTGCCAGCCCTATGTGAGGTATTGCAAAGCGATCGCTGTTTTTTGCATCTGCGAAATCCTCAAACCAGGATGTACAAAAGCATCTGCTGGAAACGCAAACCTGAATTCCCAGATGTTACGACAGAGGGATGGGAACCTGAAATGGAGTGGGAATTAGACGATCCGATGTTCGCCGCCGCCCTCCGCACCGCTCCATCGATTTTTGTGGATGATATCGAAACGGCCAGTCCGGAAGTGCTAAACGTTGAATTTGAGCGGGAATATCTGGGGCATCGGGCCTTGGTTCATGCCCATATTGGCCGGGATGGTGCGCTCTGGGGCATTTTACAACCCTGCGTTTTTAATCATCCTAGAGTGTGGACGGATTTCGATCGATTTGTGATCAATCAGCTTACCGAAAAGCTATTTCCCATTGTCAGGAGTTACGTTCAAGCGTCAGGTGTTTGATTAGAACAGGGGCGTGAGCTGCGCCTCCAGCTAAGGGTTCCACCCCTGCCTCCCCTTCTAACAAACCCTTCGATTGGTGTATTAACCCGGCAATTAAATAGGGTGTGCTGTAAGGCAACCTATTTAATTGATGCAAGATAAAAAGTTGCCGGGTTAATAGGTGGTAATTAATTTTCTAGCCTGTATGCTATAGCCGTAGCCACTACGCAAGCAACACGTTGGAAATCATCATGCAACAACAATTACGCACGCCTCGCTATCAACCCGCAAACTCGTTAGAATCACCGCGCTTTTCAGGAGTTCGCACCTTCGCTCGTCTGCCTTACGTTCAAACCGTGGAAGATGTTGATCTGGCGATCGTGGGTTTGCCGTTCGACACAGGAGCCACCTTTAAGGTCGGAGCACGATTTGGGCCGGAATCCGTCCGCAGTGCATCTGCAATGGTACGTCCCTACAATCCGGAACTGGATGTAACGGTGTTCGATATTCTGTCTTGTGTGGATTATGGTGATGCTCCAGTCGTTCCTGGTTTCATTGAAGACAGTTTAGATGCCATCACAAAAACCTTGCGTCCCCTGGTTGAAGCTGGAGTGGTGACTCTGGCGATCGGGGGCGATCACAGCGTCGCCTTAGGCGAATTGCGGGCACTGGCGGCGATACATGGGCCGCTGGCGATGCTGCACTTTGATGCACATGGTGACGTATGGGACAGCTATTTTGGACACAAATACACGCATGGAACTCCCTTCCGGCGGGCGGTTGAAGAAGGATTACTGCTGCCTGAGAAATCGGTTCAGCTAGGAATGCGGGGACCATTGTATGGAGCGGACGATTTGCAAATGGCCCGCGATATGGGCTTCACAGTTCTCACAACCACTCAGTTGCTCAATCGCACTCCACAAGAGATTGGAGCACTGGTGCGCGAAAAAATTGGGGATGCCAAAGCGTTTTTGTCGTTTGACGTTGACTTCTTTGATCCGGCCTATGCTCCCGGTACTGGCACGCCTGAAGTAGGTGGTCCGACGAGCTTTCAGGGGCTTTCCTACCTGCGAGCCTGCACGGGAATTAACTGGGTCGGTGCCGATGTAGTGGAAGTTTTGCCAGCACTCGATCATGCTCAAATTACCGCTCATCTCGGTGCTCAAGTTGGGTTTGAATTTATGTCATTAGTGGCTTTATCCAGGCAGAACTGAATTTAGCGAATCAATTCGCGGCTATCCCTGTGTAGGTTGGGTTGACGTAGGAAACCCAACATCCTTAATCCAGTTGGGTTTCGCGCTGCTCAACCTAACCTACGCAACTAAGCTATAACACAATCAGGCTGTTCAGCAGATCCAAAAAGATGCGTCAGAATCTGACCGTAATAGTGCATAGCCTGTTCAGATTTCCCTAGCTTTTCGCACATTTTAGCCATCTTAAACAGCGATCGCTCCATCTCCTCATGCTGTCCTAACAGTTGATAAATCCCACATGCCTGTTGTTCATAGGCCAACGCAGATAAATACAGACCATCGCGATAATAGATAGACGCCACATCGCGCAAACTCATAGCTTCACTCAATAAATCATTCATGTCTCTACAAATTTCTAATGGTTCCTGGTGCGAAAAAAGTGTCTCAATGGGGCGATTGGATAACTCGTATGATGGTTTTTCCGTACTCAATGCAGCTTCATCTACATCATCTTTAAATGTTTTCCAGATCGCTAACGCTTCATCCATTAACACAACCGCTTGTGGATAGTTTCCTAGCTTGTAGCACGCCAGAGTGGCATAGTGTAACGCCGAGAGTTCATGCGTGCGATCGCAGGTTTCCTTTAACAATCGTGCACCCAGCAAACAGTAGTGATAAGCCGTTTCGTATTGTTTCAGATCGCTATACACGGTTCCCAAATCGGTTAGCGTTTGTCCAATGACACGCTGATTGTCAGTTTGAGCATACGCTTTCAATGCTCGCTGATAGCATTGCAACGCCCATTCAAATTTACCCAGTTGGCGATACGTCCAGGCCAGATTGCTGGCGCTTAACCCAATACAAACGGGATGGTTGATTGATTCTCCCAACTGGAGTGCCTGTCTGTAGAAGTCTAAGGCTCTAGCATAGTCCTTTAAGTCGTAGGAGATTAGGCCCAGCAGGTTGAGCGTGTGGCTCATCCCCACCTCATCCGCGATCGCCCGCTGCAAATCGAACAGTCTCTGGAAAGTTTTAAGCGCTTGCAATAGCCGCTGCTGTTGATATTGCCGCCAGCCTCTCTCTTGCAGCCGTTTGACCTTCTCCACACAGTAATCCGAACCACGCAGGGCAGGCCGGAGCGATCGCCATACGGTAATCCAGTTCTGTAGGGGAGCTTGAGTTGCGGATGCATTCAGGGGGCGCATGATAGGCTTCTCCAGGAAACAACTGTGCTTGTGACATGTTGTATCTCTGACCCTGAAGCAGGTATGCAATTTTCAGAACCGGAATAATCGCGATCGCCCCGATGCATGTAGCAATTTGCTTAAATCATGGCCAGGGATGAAAAAATCGGCCAAGATAGGGGCGATCGCACTCAAACAAGCCCGTATGAGCGATTCCGATTTTCTGGCCCAGCAGCAAACTCAGCAACAGAGCACATTGCCAGTGGCCGTTGGGACAATACGGTGCGGCTGTGGAACCTCGACGGCATCAAGCAGACATAATGATTTCAGAGATCCTTTCCCCAATCGCCAAAGCATCAAAATAATCTCCGTGATCTAACTTGCGATCGGCCAACGTTACCCCGTTATAGTCATACATATTGGGAGGCGCTAAAGGCGGAAGGGGATTTAAGCCCAGGCTATTTTCCCAGCGATTTTCCAGATCTGGCCCAGCGATGATCTCCTTCACCTTTGCTAACGTTTCGCGAGCTTCTTTTTCCATCACCGATGCCTGCAACGCAGTATCAAAGCGAGAGTAAAACATGTGGACTTCCTCCACCAGGTGATACAGCCCAGCATGAAATGGCCCCAAAAACTCTGCTGGAGTTCCCGGTATAGCATCCACATCACACTGGGTTACGGCTCGACGCTCCACATCGGGTGCCAACATAACATAGCGATCGATAAAGAAGTCTTTGTCACCCTCCTGATCTCGGCGGGAAATCTGAGCGTTAATTCTTTTTGCTGGATCATCTCTTTTGTCTGGATCATCTGCATTTGCCCACAAAGCATCTATTAAATTCCCATCTGATTTAGCGTCCTTGACTAGAGGCGTAGTCACTTTATCTACTAGCCCAGCCAACATATTACAGGTCAAGAAGTTGCCCATACTGTGAGCAATCACATGCACTTTAAGATTGGGATTTTGGATACGAATGCGGCTGATCAGATTTGCCAGGACAGGTGCCGTAGAAACTGCTTCAGTGCGATCGGATTGGTAGTCAATCACTTTTCCATTAGAAGGCCAGGAAAACCCCACAAATGCTGTCACATCACCGTCAGGATCGTTCAGCCGACTAATTGGCTTCTGTTGCAACTCATCTCGACTGCTGACCTGCTCCAGATCCTTCGCCTTACGCCAAATTACCGGATCATCTAGAGTTGGCCCACCAGCCACTTTATCTAAATCACGCCAATCCGTAATCACTTGTTCAATTTGGCGAGTTTGTGGATTTCGTCTTATGTTCAAAACTGGATCAGTAACAATAGTTGGCCCCAACCTCTTAGTCTGCTTCAGCATGTCTGCCAACAATGAAAAAGAGGTGATAGCTCCTTGCAGAGGAACATTAAACCCATGGATTCCAATAATCACTCGCTTCACAGCTGGTTTCTTTAAGAAGGCATTAAATACTTCCTCCTCAGAATTGGTAAAAATGATCGAGGCGGGCATTTTTGAAGGGTCTGTCGTTGCCAGATAATGAGCCATGTAGCCACGCGTATCGATCCAGTAATAGCCACCTGTCTGGAGCTTTATTCGGGTATCCCGTTTTAGATCGCGTCCTAACTGATCCCGATCCCGATTAGTTGCAAAAAAGCGAATGGACATGGAATCAAGTTCTCCTTATGGCATCTCTTTTGAGTCACAACAATTCTCATTACACTGCCATCGATTGTGTTTTTTGCGCGCCCAACAGGCACGAAAAAAACACAATCGGTTCCAAAATGAGAATTACTGCTTAAGTCATATCTTGCAAGCAGATGGATGTCATTAATGTCAGACTTAAATATTCGTGATATTGGCTCGTAGCCTAGCGACTGAAATCGCGGCTACCGAAACAAAGCCTGCTGAAGCGGATTGGACTTTGTAATCTGCGATCGCAGGCTTGGTTTGAGTAGCGGTGGTTTCAACTGCCACACTCCCCCAACAAATACATGCACTCCCTTTTCACGTTTTTGCGCATCCGTCGAATTCACATCCTTTTATTGGTTTATGATGCCCTATCGTAAAATACGACGAACGCGAAAAGGAGGTTGGGCTAAGCCCAACCTCCTTTTCAGATCATGTCGCTAAGCGGCTTTTTGATTCACCGCTACGGGTTGTTTCACGGGCTGTACCGCAGGTTTCGGAGGAGGTACAGCCCGTTTTGCTCGTTCAAGCTGTTGTAGCGCTTCAATCATCTCAGCTTTCTTGAGATGTTTGTTTTTACCGTGCGCATTCCTCCATTTGATTCCGGCTTGCTGGCATTGCTGCCTCAGCCGTTCTGTTGGAGTTGGGTTACGCTTTGTGGCGCTACTCTCTTGCACAATGGACGTCTGGGGTACCGACTTCGGAGTTGAAGTAGACAAACTTCCAGACTTCCATTGACTCGCTTGATTGAAACGGTGACGCGCGTAAAGCACAAACGATCCAGCGATATATCCAGCACCGAGTAATTCTGCAACGACTACAGCTTCCGAAATGAATGATTGCATTGTAAAAAGCTCCTTAAGACCTTAAGAGGTGTCCCATCTGCCCCAGCGCGGAGAAGGGATGTAGCGATAGCTGGGAGATGGTGCCGATCGCGCAGTATGCATAATTTGAAAGGAAGATCGGTTGAGGTAATTATAGGAGATTTCAATCAAATTAAAACAATAGATTTATTATTCTCGTTGTTGGCTGAAAGCCAGTAATGCCGTTATGGAGGCTCTGCCTCCTTGCTCAACCAATAGAGGCAGAGCCCCCCAAGTGGCATTTTCAGGCAAAACCTGGAAACGAGATCAACATTGAAAAATTAAGAGGGGTGGGTGGCTTTGCCCCCAGCTATTACCTCGGCAATTTAAAAGGCTTTATGGTGGGGCGCGCTTCGCGCGCCCCACCATAAAGCCTTTGGGGTTTAGGTAGTCTCAAACATTGCCGAAGTAATAGGGGTTTCATCCCTGCACCCCGGCCTACTACCCATTGACGTGAAATAATCTATTTACGAGATGTATTGCAGATCACATTATGAATTGTTGTGAGCAGTTCTTTTGCAGTGTAGGGTTTGGGTAGAAATGCTTGAATTCCGAGTGATGCAGTCGCTAATTCTTGACTGGATGTTAAACCACTGGCCGCAATAATTTTGACTTGAGGATCAATCTTGCGTAGAGTCCGAATCGTGGTTGCACCATCCATCGTAGGCATCATCATATCGATCACAACCGCACTGATCTCGGTCTTGTGTTCTGCATAAAGGGCGATCGCCTCAATACCCTCACTGGCCGTGAGTGCACGATAATAGTGACTGGTTAGCAACGTCTCACCAATATCCCGAATTGCGGCTTCATCATCCACCAATAAGACTAATTCACCATGTCCGATTGGGATAGTGGCATCTTCTTCCTCCAGGGCATCCAGCGCATTCACAGCAGGTAAAAACACCTTGAACTGAGTCCCTTCCCCAACCGTGCTGGCGACATTCACGAAACCACCGTGGCTTTTGACAATGCCAATCACCGTTGAAAGTCCTAATCCGCTGCCTTCCCCAACCGCTTTGGTCGTAAAGAAGGGTTCAAAAATTCGGTCTAAGATGTCGGCTGGAATACCAACCCCGGTATCTGAAACTACAATCGAGATATAGGAGCCAACCTTCGCATCCAGATTTACTCGACTGTAGCTTTCATCAATCACCAGATTTTCAGCCGAAATTCTCAAAATACCACCGTGTGGCATCGCGTCGCGTGCATTCACGCAGAGATTAATTAGCACTTGATGAAGCTGAGTTGCATCTCCAGCTACCGTCCACAAATCTCTGGGTGCCTGGGCCTGAACTTCGATCGATTTGGGAAACGTTTGCTGAATGATTTGCTCCACTTCCCAAATCAGATGCTTGATCTGCAAAATGGTGTGTTTCCCTTCTGCCCCTCTAGCAAACGACAAGACCTGCTTTACCAGCGCGGCTCCGCGTCGCGTGTTGGATTCTATCAATTCCAACATCTGTTTGCTGCGCGCATCCAGGTTTGTCAGCTTCATCTGCAAGAGTTGAGACGTTGTCAAAATTGGAGTCAAAATGTTGTTTAAATCATGCGCAATACCGCTAGCTAAAGTACCAATACTTTCCATCCTCTGAGCACGTAAAAATTGCGCTTCAAGATGTTTCTTTTCAGTAATATCGGTACTCACAATCAAGACAGATTTAGGTTGATTCGCATTGTCGCGCATTAACGTCCAGCGACTTTCAACCGTAACCGTTTCGTTGGATCGGGTGATTTGCTCCAACTCACCATACCATTCACCCTGCTCGATCAATGTTTGTTGAGCAGCCGCATATTGATAATGCGTTGTTCTGTAGAGCAACTCACTCACCTGCTGTCCGATCGCCGTCTCAGCATCCCAACCATACAGCCGTTCAGCACCTTTATTCCAAAACAAAATTTTGCCGTCCAGGGTGCGCACTAAAATCGCATCTGTGGCAATGTCCAGCAGCGCGGCCTGTTCACGAATGCGTTGCTCAGTGCGGTTGCGCTCGATCGCATAGCGAATAGAACGAGCCAGCAAATCGCTAGTCACCTGCCCTTTAATCAAATAATCCTGCGCGCCTTCCTGCATAGCGCGATCGGCTAGCGTTTCGTCATTCAGTCCCGTAATCACAACGATGGGTACGGCGGGCGATCGCTGATGCAGTTTAACAAAGGTATCCAATCCCTGGCTATCCGGCAGCGACAGATCGAGGAGAACGATATCAAATGGTGTTTCATCCAGCACTTGAGAACCCTGATTGAGGCTATGAGCTTGCGTCAGTTGAAACTGTACCGAGTTCACATCCCGCAAGAGTTCCTGAAGCAATCGGGCATCACCGGGATTGTCTTCAATTAACAACACATGAATGAATCGTTCCTCCATCTTTTTACTCCGGAGACAATTTAACGATCGTTAACCAGAACTCTTCGATCGATTTAATCACTTGAATAAACTGATCCAAGTCAATGGGTTTAACAATGTAACAGTTAGCGTGTAAATTATACGCTCTGATAATATCCTCTTCAGCGCGCGATGTAGTCAGGATCACAACCGGAATGCGCCGCAAATGCTCATCGGCTTTTATCGCCTCCAGCACTTCCTGACCTCCCTTCTTAGGCAGGTTCAAGTCCAGCAAAATCAAATCTGGCTGTGGCGCGTGGATATAGGAACCTTCTCTACGTAAAAAAGCCAACGCCTGAGCACCATCTTCAACGACACTCAGGTGATTATGCACTTTGCCTTCCTTCAGCACTTCCTGCGTCAGTCGGATATCACCTGGACTATCTTCAACCAGCAGAATTTCAATCGGGCGGCCTGTTGGCTGAGTCATCGCTGCAATTCTCCTTGCTTGGGAAGCGTAAAGTAAAACGTTGTGCCCATACCCAACTCTGACTGTATCCAGATCTGGCCACCATGTCGTTCTACAATTTTTTTGCAGACCGCTAACCCAATGCCCGTACCGGGATATTCTGTCCGCCCGTGCAAGCGTTGGAAAATTACAAAAATTCGTTCGGCATACTCTGCCTCAATGCCAATGCCATTATCGCGAACATAGAATTGCCATGCGGTGGCCTGCTCGTCTGCACCAATATAAATCTGGGGCACGACATCGGTTCTGCGAAACTTAATGGCATTGCTGAGCAGATTTTGAAACAGTTGCCCTAACTGACTAGCATCTCCTATCACATTTGGCAGGAGGTTGCAGGTGACGATCGCATTATTTTCTTCGATCGCAATTTTTAGGTTTGCGATCGCCCGTTCCACCACTGCCGAACAATTCACCCGCTCAAATGGTTTACCATGCGTTCCCACCCGTGAATAGGTGAGGAGATCCTGAATCAGCGTCTTCATCCGGCTTGCGCCATCGACGGCAAAGCCAATGAAATCGTGAGCATCGGCATCCAGCTTGTCTTTATAGCGGCGTTCCAATAGCTGCAAATAGCTTGTCACCATTCGCAGTGGCTCTTGCAAATCGTGAGACGCGACATAGGCAAACTGCTGTAGCTCAACATTGGAACGAGCCAACTCTTCTCGCTGGCGGGTTTCTTGTTCGAGCAACTGTGCCTGAGTTAAGGCAATCCCAATTTGGTCGGCCAGTTGTTTTAGCAATTCGGTTTCAAACAACGTCCATTCACGCGGGCGATCGCACTGGTGAGCAATCAGCAAGCCCCACAGTTCCGCTTTCGCGACAATGGGCACCACCAGCTTAGCTTTTACCTGAAACTGCTGCACAAATTCCACCAAACAGGGTGCGATTTGACGATTATCCGTTACGTTGGCGATCGCTTGGATGCGGCCATGCAGATATAAGTGACGATACGCTTCAGGAAACACCTCCGCCGGAAACGTCTGTCCCAACACGGTTGGAAATCCCGGTAAGACCTCTTCTGCAATGCCGCTCCCCGTGCCGTCGGGCCATAGCCGATATACCAGAACGCGATCGGTCTTGAGAATCGTGCGGACTTCAGTAACCGCCACTTGCAAAATATCCTCTAACTGAAGCGATTCGCGAATCTTTAGCGTCACTTCGGCAAACAGTTGTGCTCTCAGGTTTTGTCGCTGCAATTCCTCTTGAGCCTGCTTCCGCTCCGTAATATCGGTCATGCCGCCCAACATGCGAGTGGGGGTACCGTCCGGCGCATGAATCACATAGCTGCGGTCAGACACACAGGCATAGGAACCGTCGGCCCGTCGATAGCGATATTCATCCGCCCAGGACTGCTGCCCCTGCGCGATCGCCGCATGAATGCCGTTAATAATTCGCGGTTGGTCGGCGGGATGAATGTTGTTATGCCACCAGGTGATATCCTGCCCAACCTCAGATTCCGAATAGCCAAACAGCGTTTCAATGCCTTCATTCCACCACACGGTATTCGTTGTCAGATCCCAATCCCAGACCGCATCGTTGGTCGCACGGGCAATCAACTGAAACCGTTCTTCACTTTGCTGTAAAGCCACTTCGGCCTGCTTGCGTTCGGTAATATCATCCAAAACCCAGAGGCGACCCGGTACCTGGCGCAAATCAATCGGCGTACTGGAAAGACTCAACACTTTAGACGGTTGGCTAAACGACCACTGCCAGTCTCGAATCTGCACATTCGGCTGACTAAAAAATTGAGCCGCTTGCATCCCCAGTTCCTGAGGGTTGTTCGCCTTCATTCGCAGAGCCGCCATCGCCTGCGCGATCGCCATCGGTTCCACAGCCCCTTGCGGTAAGTGGAGTTGCAGTGAAGCAGTATGGTTTAGCCATCCCTCCTCACCGCCCTCATCCATAAACACAATGCCTTGCGGAATCGTTTCTAAAATGGCTACCAGTCGAGCTTTAAGCTTTTCTAACCGCAGCGTGATGTCTTGAAATTGCAGCAAATGGCTCAATCCGTCCTGCAAGGATTCGACAAACTGCTGCACAGGCACCGAAAACCGCGCTGGATCACGCCACAGCAGCAAAATTGCACCCTGCATCTGCCCCGATTGCTGCAACGGCATAACGGCAACCGACTGAATGCCCTGCCCCACCAGTGCGGGAGCCGCGTTGGCCGTTTGGGGATAGTCGGGGTAAAACAGGCAGTGATTTTGGGCGATCGCCTCAGCAAAGAGAGTCGGCGTCGTTAACCGACTGGGCAGCGTATGTTCCGGAAGGCTCAGCAGCACTTCAGCCGTAACGGCATCCAGTTGCCGCAAAGCGATCGCCGCATCGGCACGCGTGATAGTCTGAAGCGACGCGAGAGTTTGACCGATGGACTGTTCTGGACTATTCGCCGTTTCAGCATGAATCAAGGTAGCCAGCGTTCTTTGAGACGCTTCCTGCCATTCGTGCCGCAGTAATCGAGTGCGCACCCAGGGACTCAACACCACAACAATGCTTAACGTCACTAACTGACGCAACGCCAGGATATCACCCGTAGATGAGGTAGCGATCGCCACCGTTTTCATGCCGATCATGAGCAGGGCGATCGCCATCAGCCAAGGCAACAGAACACAGCCAACCAGGGCGATCGGAGCCAGCAACATCGGCAAGGGCAGGTCGGCTAATCCTCCTAACGCCAGCAGCACAGCGGCTGACCCAAGCAGCAAAGGCGTAAACGTCGGCAACCGCTCCGGATGATGGGGCGGATAGGAAAACGGCCAGTAGAGTTGGATTAGGCGGCGATGCATTCTGTTAGCGTTTTAGTAACCTCATCAGGAGCACTCATATGGGGTAAATGACCTTGGGCATTAATGCGAATCAGGCGCGACTGTGGAATGTGCTCTGCCATATACTGCCCCACTTCCGGAGGCACCGCGACATCGTTATCCGATTGCAGAATGACAACGGGCACGGTCAACTTAGGCAACTCTAAACGGTGATCCGATTGAAAAATGACTCGCGCTACCGCCTGGGCAATATCCGGTCGAATAGCAGATAGGGTGTTGGCAAATTCTGTCGCCAGTTCAGGTCGGTCTGGGTTTCCCATGGCGATCGGTGCAAATCCACTGGCCCAGGCATAGTAATTAGACGACATAGCCGCATACAGCGCATCCAGGTCAGATTGTTCGAATCCGCCAATGTAGCCTGTTTCCGCATCGTTAAGATAGCGCGGAGACGCTCCCACGAAAAATAATTGCTTGAAGCGACTGGGATCAACCAATGCGGCCAGCAAGCTGACCATGCCACTCACCGAATGACCCACAAGAATCGCCTGAGACAGCTTTAACTCAGCGCAAAGCTCCAACAAATCCTCGGCATAGCTATATAGCGAACTGTACCGCAGAGGACTGTAGGCCGTCATATCAGACTGACCTGCTCCTACGTGATCAAACAAAATAATGCGGTAGAACGGCTCAAATGCGGCGACCTGATGACGCCAAGCGGTTTGATCAGACCCAAATCCGTGAGCAAAAATAATCGGCTGGCTGCCCTGTCCCAAAAACCGAACATTATTGCGCTTGATCACGCTGCTCTGCATTAATTTGCTTATCCTCAGGAGGTCTTTAGTCCTATTTTAGGAGGTTGCATCCAATTTATGAGGGAGGAGTCAGGAGTCAGGAGTCAGGAGAAGGGACTCCTGCTGCTTGGGGGAGTGGCGGTTAAAACCACAATTACTGGAACAAAACCTACCTTCGCAGGTTACAAACGCCCTAGTTCGCGATGGCGGACTTTGTCAGATAGCCGCGAATTCATTCTGCAGGTCAGCTCTACCCAACCCTTAGAGGCTTTCTCGAAAAGAAGTTACCGATTCTCGTAGGATGGGCAAAGCTTTGCGTGCCCATCTTGCTATGGGTGACGATGGGCACGCAAGGCTTTGCCCATCCTACCTGGGTAATTTAATTGGCAGAAATCTCAGCAACCTACTTCCTCAATGTCATCCAATGAAGTTATCTGTCGCAATCTAAGATTAAATCGGTATGACAACCAATTACTACAACTACTGAAGTGATGCCGTTGTAATAGAGAATGTCCTATGCGTTGCGCCATTGGCAGAACAACTTAGTTGCACGTTGGGGGGCATATTCCAAGAAGTGACAGATGTTATCGAACGATCACTATTTGGTGAGGTTTACTGAAGCCGCTATAGATTTTGAAGCGATCGCCCCAAAATAGAGTGGGAGATCAGCCCACTTGAGCAATAGTTACTCACGCTTAAACGTTTCTTATCAATGCTTTAATGCGAGTTATTCACGCTTAAACGTGAGCAGCTAATGCTTATATGAAAGTAACTATTTCACTCATACCAAACTTCGATCTGCTTAATGAACAGGTTTGATACTTTCCACAAGCTGTTCTCGAATCTGCACAAACGCTTTAGACGATCGCAAATCAGCCGTAGAAACCGTCCCCAGTTGATTGGCAAACGGATTGGCAATTGATTTTACAACCCGTCCCGGATTCGCGTGCATCACCACAATGCGCGTTGCCAACAGCAGCGCTTCTTCAACATCATGCGTGATAAAAAAAATGGTTTTGCGGGTGCGCTCCCAGATCTCCTTAAGCTGAAGCTGCATCGACTCGCGAGTGAGGGCATCCAATGCGCCAAAAGGCTCATCCATCAAAACTAGCGTCGGATCAGCGGCAAGTGTACGGGCGATCGCCGCTCGTTGCAGCATTCCACCGGACAGTTGATAGGGCAGCAGGTTTGCGGCATGAGGCAAACCCACCATATCCAGATAATACGAAACGCGCTGCTTGCGCTCATGTTTGGCAACCCCTTTCATCTTGGGGCCAAATTCTACATTCTTGGCGATCGTTGACCAGGGAAACAGATTTGGCCGTTGAAACACAACTCCAACATCCGCATTGGGCTTCTGATGCACTTTCCCTGAAACCATCACCGATCCCTGAGTTGGACGTTGATAGCCCGCCAGAATGCGCAAGAGCGTGGTTTTGCCACATCCCGATGAACCCAGTACACACACAAAATCACCGGACGTCAGATCCAAATTGATATCGCGCAAGACTTCTGCTTGATGGTTTCCTGATCCGAATGTCAGCCCAATTCCCGATAGTTGAACAATGGCATCACGGGCGATCGCATGGTCAGCAGCAGCAATTGTGTCTGACGGATATGTACTCATAGAGTTCTCCCAGTTGATTTGAGCGTGTGAGGATTACAGCGCTTTGGTGTAAAAGTTTTGTTGATACGCGGCTAAATCAGGTGCAGATGGAATAGTTTTCTGCGTCACCATAAAGTCAGCCGAATCTTTCAGAATTTTGGCAAAATCGCCCGGTGCGTCGGCAGTACCCAAATACTTCGTGTCCTTCTGTTCGTCAGACGTCAGCCAGATGATTTCACCCATCGCCGCTTTACTTTCGTCCGGCGAAATTCCCAATTCAGTGGCGATCGCTTTAGCCGCTGCATCCGGATCGCTACGATAGGATTGAATTGCTTGATTCAACACAACAACATATTGCCTGACGACATCCGGATACTTCTGTGCAAAGTCTTTGCTAACAACACCCACATCTGCGGTAACGATCCCTTTTTGCGCTAAGTCAGCCGAGGTGATCAAAATAGTGCCGCCATCACTCTTTAACTTACTCAAATTTGGTTGCCAAACATACCCACCGTCAATATCACCACGTTGCCAGGCCGCTACTAAATCGGGGGGTTGCAAATCCAGAATGGTCACTTCATTTTGGTTAATGTTCTCTAACTTCAGCAGATTCAGCAACGAAAAATGGGCAGTTGATCCAAACGGAGTAGCAATTTTTTTACCGCGAATATCAGCGATCGCCTTAATGTCACCTTTCACGATCAGCGCTTCGGCACTGCCGATCACATCGTGAATGAAATACACCTGATATGGCAAACCGCGAGCAATTCCAACACTCGTAGGCACAGATCCCACCAATCCGAAGTCAATCCCATTCGCCGCAAACGCCGTGTTGACATCTCGGCCAGAGTCAAAGCTGATATATTGCACTTCTGAGTTTGGGAAGGCTTGCTTCGCCAATCCCTGCGCTTTCGCTAACAGTTCAGCATTGGGAACAACCTGATAGCCAATCCGAATTTTTTGTGGTGCTGCACCTGTACTCGAAGCTGCCGTTGTAGCGCCAGGCGATTCTGCCGATGGGGGTGAGCTATTGGTGCAGCTAGAAATGATAGACGGCAAGCTTAAACCGACTAATCCAAACAGTACATTTCGACGATTTAGTTTCATAATTCAACTCTCAACGAATGTGAAAACAGGGAATGATTTTTAGGAATGTTTGAAATGCTTAGTGTTTAATCCGAAAGGTGTAGGGCGTAGCATTCGAACAACGATGATGGATTTGTTGCAAAGACGACTGCCGAATGCTGCGCCCCTACAGCGGCTGTTCTTCTTGTAGAAAGCAATATTCGGTATCCCTTCTGACTCCTGACTCCTGACTCCTGACTCCTGACTCCTGACTCCTGCTCTCACACATCACGTCCAATCCAGGGAGCCTGCGCCCTTTGAAGCCATCGAATGCCAGCATCAATCAAAACAGCAATGATGCCCATGATGATGATGCCGACAAAGATCACGTCGCTTCTCAAGAATTTGCTGGCATCCAGCACCATCCACCCCAATCCAGACACCGCCGCCACCATTTCCGCCGCCACCAGCGTGGAATAAGCTGCTCCGATCGCAATTCGTAACCCTGTAAAGAAATCGGGTAAACACGATGGAAAAATCACATACACAAAAATTTGCCAGCTAGACGCACCCAGCGATCGCGCACCATTAATCCGATCCAATGGAATACGCTTTACCCCATCCACAACCGAGATGAACAGAGGCGCAAATGCTGCCAGGTACAGCAACACAATCTTGGATGGATTCTCAATTCCCAACCAGATCACCAGCAGTGCGTAGTAGGCCAGAGGCGGCAACGGTCGATAAAACTCAACCCAGGGATCAAATACAGCCCGAACTTTGCTAGAAAGCCCACACAGCATTCCTAACGGCACGGCTGTCACCACCGTAAAAAACAGGGCTACCCCCAGACGATACAGACTGGCATAGATGTGAAACAGGAGCGAACTGCCCTTATAACCATCATGGAGAATTTCTAGAAACGCGGCTCCAACGGCAGCAGGAGACGGCAGAAACAAAGGACTAACCCAACCAAACGACGTGACCACTAACCAGAGCAGCAGGCCAACTAAAACAGACGTTAACCCAATCATCCGCTCTGGCGTAATGAGTTGACTCAGCCGAACTCTAAAACGCTGAGCCAAACGAATTTCGCGTCCCGATGCATTCAAATCTTGCGGAGATGTTTTAACAACCATAATCGATAGAACTCCGTAGTCGCCGCTGAAGGCTAAGCCCGTCCAGTTAAAGCCGCAATGCTCGACAGAACCGCGTCTTTCCTCGAACATTGAGCATCATAATACATACTACGGTTTATCGGTCGATTTACCGAAATTTAAACCAATTTATTTTACTTACAGTGGTTTTCAATCGTTTAAAACCCGGTTGTTTTTGAGAGCCGCGCGGAGCACGGCTCTCAACAAAACAACTGGGTTTACTCAAGAGAGAATCGCTGTAAATCCGCAACAAACGAGAAATTTGGCAAGGGCGCAAATTCGGAGTATTATACTACGGTAATATGATAAAGATTTGGTATTATCCAAGCGCTCTGTGCTTAAAGGGGAAGATCCATATGGAGGATACGTCAACACCGCTTCAGCTCTCCCAGAACGACCAAATTCCCCTATTGAGCGATCGCCCTTCCTCCCTCAATCAACCTTCTCGTGCCGCTAGCACTAATGCGATCGCCCTTGTCATCGCCGATTGGCAAGTGATTTTTCAGCGCGATCCGGCGGCTCGAAACTGGCTGGAAGTACTATTTTGTTATCCCGGACTCCATGCGCTTTGCTGCTATCGCATCGCTCACTGGCTGCATGGGGCAAATGTTTCATTTCTGCCGCGTTTTTTCTCTCACCTGTGTCGCTTGGCAACGGGCATTGAAATTCATCCGGGTGCCCAAATTGGCAAAGGCGTATTTATTGATCACGGGGTAGGCGTTGTGATTGGCGAAACAGCCATCGTGGGCGACTACACTGTGATTTACCAGGGGGCCACGCTGGGAGGAACCGGAAAAGAACAGGGCAAGCGCCATCCGACACTGGGTAGTCACGTCATTGTCGGAGCAGGAGCCAAAGTTTTGGGTAATATTCAGATCGGCGATCGCGTTCGAATTGGAGCAGGGTCCGTCGTGCTGCGCGACGTGCCGAGCGATTGCACGGTAGTCGGTATTCCGGCTCGCATCACGCGGTGGGGTGGGTTGAAAGCCAATGAACTGAAACAGGGTGACCAGCGAGATATGGAAGCTGAGGCTATCCGAGCATTATTCGATCGACTGAAGGATCTGGAGCATCAGGTTGAGCAGTTAGAAGCCCAGTTGTCTCCAGCTTTAGCTCAGGAGAATCTAAAGCATCTAGAAAGTGAAACCACAAACAAAGTGATTGAAGAGTTTCTGCACGGAGCCGGAATTTGAAGATGCAAGCGCAAAGCGCTGTAAGATGATATATCGTGGTGCTCCCAGCCTATTCAGACGCTATCGCATCGCGATTCCATAACTCTGCGAGACGATCGCGCACGTCAAAAAAATCAGTCCAGCGAATGTAAGCGGTTTGATGCTGATCGAGATATTCAGCAAGACGATCGCGAGCAAATACCAGAGGAACGTGAAGAGCCATATTTAGATCTGTGAGCGAATCGCCAATAGCGATCGCGTCAACCGTTCCATACTGGTTGATCACATTCACTTTTGCAACCATTTCGGTGCCATCCTCGTAAGGTGAATGAATCTGTAAATACTCGCGGCTAGTATCAACAGCGATCGCGTGAATTGCGTGAACGCGCTGGACTAATTCACCCAACACAACTTCAACCATGCCTTGTAAACCACCCGACACCACCACCAGCGGAACTTCAGCAGCGTCCAGGAAATCGAGCAGCGCCACAAAACCGGGACGAACGGGCTGCGATCGCGTAAATTCCAGAATGTCGAGATAGCGGCTAGACGGAATAGACTCTAGAATTTGTCGGACACCCTGCCGCAACGTCAGTTGTCGCGCATACATCTGTGGCAACAATTGGCTGGAAATTTCTGGCGCAAACGCTTTGAACATAGCTACAAAGGTTTCGACAGCGGTAATCGTGCCATCAAAATCACAGAAAACGATTCGGCGCATCAGATCATCCCGGACGCAGACAGACTTCGGTTTCAGTATACTGGGGAATCCAGCCTACGGAAATTCGACGAATACGTAAAAAGATGGCCTACGCGACACACAGCTAAAATGACGCAAGCGAAGCCACGTACACCCACACAAGATTTATGTTGTGATCTGTTGCTCAAATTCCTGGATGTGCTGCTCAACCCAATTGGGGTTAAAGATTGATTCGTAAATACGATTGTTGATTCTGAGAGACCCCTGCTGCTTCACCACTACTCCTGACAGGAGCAGTTCCCCTTCTTCAGGACTGCCTGCGGCAACCATCTCTTTCTGCTGCAATACCTGTTGGTAGAGTTTTAGGAGTCGAGCAGAGTGTTGGCTCTTGAGGAGGCGATCGCGGATTGTTCTCAAATGTTCTGGCTCATCCTGAGATTCCCAATGGTCTATGATGTTCGTTTGCACCAGGTTTTGCACCCATTTCGCTTCACCGTTTGTGGGAATCGGCACGGACGTATTGCGGATCAGTTGGCAGAGCTTTTGGGTAAGAAACGGTTGACCGCTCGTCCAGGTTACAACTTCTTTCAGCATGGTCTGCGGATTACTCACTTTCTCTGCCAATCCTTGCAGCAACGGTTGGGCTTCATGCTCCTTAAACCCTTCCAGTTGGATAGATTGACCGATGTTAAAGGGAGTTATGTGGATGTCGGTGATTAAATCTGAAGGGCTGGCCACACCAAAGAGAGCAAACGTCAGACGCTGATACGCTGGATTGAGACTGCGCTGATTATAGCAAAAACGAATGAGAGCAAAAAAGTCATTGACTGGAAACTTTAAGCCCAGAACGCTATCAATTTCATCGATAAAAATAACCAGTTGTTTTGATGGAACACCATCTTCTACCCCAACTTCACCCAGCAGAATTTCTTCAAAAAATTCACTCAACCGCTGTACTGGAGAAAGATCGTCTCGCTCTTGCCACCAGGTTTTTAAGTTAACCTTTCCTCTCAACGCAAACCGTCGCCCCAGTTCAAAGGCAATTCCCTTGTACCACTGATCAGCAGTAACGGTTTCACTCCCAATGCGGGTCATATCAATCGGGGCACAACAAATTCCCTCATGCTGGAGGTGGTTGATCATGCGAACCATGAGGCTAGACTTACCCATCTGCCGGGGATTGAGAACATAGCAAAACTCTCCACGTTTCAGCGCTTTGTAAAGGTAACGGTCTGCGGAGCGCACAACATAGGTAGGAGCATCCATCGGCAAACTTCCACCCACTTGATAGTCAAAGGTGGTCGGCTGTTCGGCACTTCTCAGCAGATCGTTTTCAAACAGCAGTTCAGCCTGGGTAGCTTTCAGAATATCCAGGGTTTGTGAGAGTTCTTGCGTCCGTTCTGAGACTTTATTTTCCAGAGTGCGGCTGTATTCAGCTAATTCGTCTCTTGCTTGCTGTAACGCAGTATTATTGAGTGCCAATTGCTGAGTGAACTGGATTCGTTCAGCTTCCGCTTGCTTGCGTTGGGTGATGTCAGCAAAAGCCGCGATCGCATAAACAATTTGCCCCTTTTCGTCAAAAACGGGAGTAGCAGAGACTTCTAGAGGAATAATTTTGTCAGCCTGATGAATCTCCATATCATCCCTGGTGACCTTCTCCCCCTCCAAGGCTTTCACAATAGGCTGTTGCTCAGAAGGATATAGCTGGTCTGTCCCCACCAAATAGGCGTGATACGTTTCAGGTAGTTGCGTGCTTACCACTTCAGCTACGATATCCTTGCCCAGGATCTGTTGGGCTGCCTGATTCGCATAGTAGGGCTTGCCAGTAGAATCAATAACAAACACACCCACTGGCATGGCTTCTAAGAATTGAGTCAGCCTTCTTTCGTTTTCACGCAAGGCGACGTAAAGTTGAGCATTTTGTAGAGAGATTGCGGCCTGAGAGGAGAGGAGCTTTAAGACTTCTAGGCGATCGGGCGTAAAGGCGCTAGTAGTCAGATTGTTTTCCAGGTATAAGATGCCGCAAAGATTGCCTTGATTGAGTAAAGGTGTGCAAAGAACAGATTTTGGCTGAGTAGCAACAATATATGGATCGTGAACAAATTGGCCTTCATGGGCAACATCATTTAAGACCAAGCTTTCTTGAGTACGAGCGACATAATTGAGGATAGAAACTGACAGAAGTGGAGCCTCACAATTTCCATCTACAGAATCGATGGGAATTGATTGTAGTATGTGAACCTCATCAGAACCTACAATTCCTTCAGCTTCGATAACCCAAGTGCCTTCCTTTTCAAGAATCAGAAACCCTTTTTGCGCACCCGCATTTTCGATCGCAATTCTCATTAAGTTTTGCAAGAGATTTTCCAGCTTGATTTCACTGGAAATTGTTTGAGAGGCTTTAAGAATAGTAGTTAAGTCGAGAATTTCTCCATCAGATCCTGTGATAGATAAATTGGTATTAAGTACTTTCGACTTACTTTGACTTGTTGCGCCAATTAAATACTGTGGATATTCCTCTTCTAACAGTTTAACTTTGGCTATTGCTCCCCAACGTATATAACAGTGATAAGCATTTTTTAGGTAGAGTTGTCCTATTGCTTCTCTGCCTAGAGATAGGTAAAATTCTGCAGAGCGTTCGTAAGCTATGGCTTCTTCATGAATAAATCCAGATTCTTTAGCACCTTGGATAGCTCGCTCATAAAACTCTTCTGCTCGCCAATTCTGACCTAGTATCTTAGATTTCTCAGCTTCTACTAAATCGTACTTATTTTGAAAATTGGCTGGGCAATGACCAGCCCATATTTTCATCTCATCTTGATTTTTTTCTATTTGTTCTAATATTTTTTGCTGTTGCTCTATAGTGCAACTATGATAATGAGCGATAAGAGAAAGGGAAGAATAGAAATTCTGTTGTACATTAAATGACACTCCTCCACTGACTGCCAGAACATAGTTCTCTGCATATTGGCTATTTTCAGATGCCTTATCAAAATCTTTTTGGAAATAAGTAACGAACATCTTTCCAAAATAGAAAGCAAAAAGCAACCATTGATTTTTTTGATTAATAAGATGCTCTAGATATAAGTCTTCTTCATCTTGAGTATCCCCGATCAATAAACAGCATTGATGTTGATTCGCACTTCCTAAATTTGCAATAGTGTTTCCAATTATTTCTATAAATTTAATTGAATACTCTTGATTTAGCTTTTTAATTAATTTAGTGTAGTTTGTACTATCCTGTAAAAGACTTTCTAGATTACCTCCTCCAAACAGATTAATATAGCAGCAAGATAGAGCTATATAACAAACATATTCATTATTTCCAGTATTTAAACCATGTTGTAAACTAGCTAGTAGTTGTTGTCGAGTTATTGAATCGTTGATAATTTCTTTCCAGTGTCTTATAAATACATAGTATAAATATAGGACAAAGGTTTCTAATTTAGGAATATTGTATTTCTCTAATAATGTGATGGATAACTTTCCAAATTGATATCCAAGATCAATATCTCCCATTACTGCACAAAGCAGCATTCCATAAGCACCATAAACAGCGGCAGATTGAGGTGGGTTATTATAATTAAGACAAATATTGAGCTGAGTTAGAACTATTTCAACAAATAGCGAAAAGTTTATTGTCCATGTTGCGGACATAACTGGCTGCAATATTGATATAGCTGATTGCTTATAAGGATCGGTCATTTGCGGCAAATCAGCTAAATCTTCAATTCTTTTTCCTTGTAATAAAGTCTTTAAAGACTCGCGCTCTTGATTGATCCTATTTTTTATTTCACTCTCACCAACAACTTCCTGAGACATCTTTATTCCAAGTTTGTCTAAGGCTTCAATGGCAGTATCAATAGCTTTCTCTGGTTGAAATTGAGCATAATACGACAAGATCTTCAACTCATAGACTTTAACCTTATCAAGAATATGTTCGGATTCTTGTAAAACAGTTTCAGATAATTCTTCAATTTGCTCAAACTCAGTATTTAAGTACAGAGCTTCTAATGTTTCTATATGAAGCTCTAACGTCAATTGATAATAATGTTTCCAGCTATTTGCTGTTAACAATTTCAAACCCATTTTCAAATATCTTAAGGCTGGCTCATAAGCTGTTGATACCTTTGCTTTTTTACCTGCTTTAAGATTTAGCTTAGCTAGCTCATCTTTTTCTAGTTGCTCAATGATCAAGGCAGCACCTTCATTAAGCTGATTAACAATATCAAAAATATTATTTTGTAATTCATTCTCTCTAATATTTTTCAATAGCAAACGACCTATTTGTAGATGAGCCTGCTTTTTTTCTTCTTCTGGAATGAGAGAATATGCAGCTTGTTGAACTCGATCGTGTAAAAATTTGTAGGGTACATATGTGGAATACTGGGAAGAACTATTTACACTATTATTTGATAATTCTTCTGAAGTCCAAAGCAGAGGAACTTTATAGTTATTGTCAAGAGAAATTACTAAGCCTTCATCTAAGGCAGGCTGTAGTTCTCTAGCGGTTATTGTCTGTGATTCATTATTGACAATCGAAAGGATTTCTAAATTAAAATGATTCCCAATACAAGCTGCTAATTTGAGAACCTGTTGTGTTTTTTGACCCAGTTTTTCAATCTTGTTGACCATCAAGTCAACTACATTATCGGTAATAGAGACGCTTTTAATTTGCTCTACATTCCATTGCCAATAACCCTGCCGATCTTCTTTTAGATTAACAAGAGATTTAGAATGATTAAATACTAATAAATTATCTTGATGCAAAGAATAAAGAAGTTGAGTTAGGAAAAAAGGGTTGCCTCCAGTTTTTTGGGAAACTAACTCAGCTAAAGGTTTTGAAACTTCCATTGAGCAAACGAGCGCATCTGCAACTAATTGATTAATTTGCTCAATCTTTAAAGGGTAAAGGGTAATCTTACTAACTGAGACTTTGGCCTGAGTAATTTTCTCTAAGGTGTGCATCAGAGCATGAGTGGGACTAACTTCATTATCTCGATATGCACCAATCATAAGAAGATATTGATTGTCAGGATCTGACATTAATTTCTCAATTAAATTCAGAGACGGTAAATCCGCCCATTGTAAATCATCAAGAAAAATAACTAAAGGATGCTTTTGTTGACAAAAAACTCCTAAAAACCTTTGAAAAAACAAATTAAATCGATTCTGACTTTCAATTCGGCCTAGTTGTTCAACTAACGGCTGATGCCCAATAATTTTTTCGACTTCAGGAATCACCTCAATAATAATTTGACCATTATTTCCTAAAGCTTCTAAAATTTTCTGCTTCCAGGTTTGTAGTGTTGTGTCTGCTTCACTTAGCAGTTTATGAATTAAAGCTTGAAATGCCTGAGAAATAGCAGAGTAAGGAATATCTCGCTTCAATTGGTCAAATTTGCCACTAATAAACTGACCTCGTTGGCGCGTAATGGGTTTGTGGATTTCATTGACTAAAATGGATTTGCCAATACCTGAATATCCAGAAATTAGGATCATTTCAGTTGTTCCTTGGCTAACTTTCTCAAAAGTTGTTAAGAGTTGAGCGACTTCCTTTTCTCGTCCATACAATTTTTGAGGTATATGAAACTTTTCAGTGATGTCTCGACAACCTAAAGAAAACAGAGAAATTCTTCCTAGCGTTTTTAACTGATTAAGACAAGTTTCTAAGTCAGTTTTGATTCCCCAAGCACTTTGATATCTTTCCTCTGGAGTTTTAGATAACAATTTCCCGATGATATTAGATACAGTTAAAGGAATATCAGAAATTCGTTCGTGTGGCAGTAAAGGTTGTTGTGCAATATGACAATGAACTAACTCTATTGGATCAGTTGTGTTGAAGGGAAGCTGATTCGTTATAAGTTCGTAAAAAGTCACACCAAGGGAATAAAAATCACTACGGTAATCTATTCCTCGATTCATTCTGCCTGTTTGTTCTGGAGCAACATAAGCTAAAGTTCCTTCTAATTGATTAGGAGAACAAATCGCTAAAAATTCTTGGGGTAAACGGGTGGAAATACCAAAATCAATAATTTTGAGTTGTCCAGTTTGGGAGTTATAGACAATATTTGAAGGGTTGATGTCTTTGTGAATGATGCTAGCAGCATGAATTGCAACTAGACTTTCAGTTATTTTAATTGCAATAGTAAGGAAGTTTTCTAAACTCAATTGCCCTTGAGATATTAATGACTTTAAGGATTGTCCTCCAAAGTCTTCTAAAAGCATGACTAAGCTGTTCTCATACCGTTCTAAGCTATAAACTTTAATAATACCGTCTACATTTAAAGAGCGAGTAATTTCAAATTCCTGCTTATAACGAGTCAGTTCCGAAGGAGTAGGATAGTTTCCTTTAAGAATTTTAAGAATAATAGGTTCATTCTCTGGTTTGAGAATAGCCCGACAAACTAAAGAGTTGACACTTTCATAGATTTTTTCTGTGATGTAGTAATTTATTCCCATAATACAAGGAATGTATTTTTAGTAGAGAATGTGTAAGTAAGTAAGAATGAAATAAGCCAAACAGGGAACGAACATCGGCATTCAAGACTTTCGACGTCATCCCCTGTTTACAAATTCAACCTGTTGTTCAATCAACTTATACTGTACTCAGAGGCAAATAAGGGAAGGGCGGAGCGGCAAACTTTATTTGATCACTTACAAACTTGTCGTTTTGGTCTTTATGAGGGTAAAACGGGAACTCTTCTCCATCCGATGGCATTTCTTTTGCCAAAACCCATCGTTTTATGTCTTCCTGTTTAAGATTAAATTCAGGGGGCCTCGGAGGATAGCCTAGAGTGACCTCAGTATAAGGAGGATTTTGGTTTATCCCTGATTGAGCGATATCTTTCCTCGTAGCGTAAAATGTATCCCAGGATAAATTCAATGCATACTCATAAACCATTTCGTAGTTGCTAAAAATTGGCTCCCAAATTCTTGTCCATTCATGATTATCATTCTTGTAGTATGCTTGCCCACATAATAAGAGAGATAAAGATATCGATTTATAACTTATGTACTCAGGTTTAATTAAGTACAAGGTATCTTTACCTCCTACAGCTTCCTGCTCTATCCTTGATTCTACGCTGTTAGATTCAATCTCATCGCTGAGGACTCCTTCATCGTTTACGAAATAAGTAGCAGGAGTCAGGTTATACTCGTTTAAGATTATTCTAACCAGCTTTATCTTATCTCTATCTTCTGTTGGTATGTTCTCTTCATTAAGCCATGTCGCAGCCATACGTTGCGACAGTTCGCGGGCTTGCTTCAGAAAACGTGCGGTTGAACGTTCTGCTTCCTTTATTATTTCTGGTCTATTAGATAGAAAATCTTTATCCAGACTTGTTCCCCGTGAAGGAAACAAATCAGAATCAGCAGGCTTATTAAGCATCTTTTCCAGAGCCTGTTTAGTCCCGTATACTAGTTGAGGATGGCCTGCCCCATCCTCGAATATAAGTATTTGAAACAAATAAAGAGAAGAATCGTTCTCGTTTGGGGAAGAAGTTCCTTCCCTAATAGATAGATTAGATTTTAGAAAGTTAAGATAACTGGGCGTAAACTGTATCATGGTTTAACTCCTAATTAGCTCAAAGGTTGAATCGTTTTAGTAGCTCAGAACTTAGACCAGATTGTAAAAGCGTTTAGGGTTATGCCAAACAACCTTGTCCACTACCTCTCGAGATAACTGCATTTCAAGTTCTACGACTTTTCTTGCAGCATCCGGTTGATGATTCCAGTGAGGAAAATCCGTACCAAAAATTAGATTGTCAGAACCAATGCAATCAATAACTTGAACAAGACAAGGCTCAGAGGGTTCAATGGCAATGTAACATTGACGGCGAAAATATTCTGATGGCATTAATCTTACTTTATCTTTCATCTCCCAATATAAATTCTTATACTCTTCATCCAGCCGCCATAACCAATAGGGCAACCAACTGCACCCCGACTCTAAAAAAACAACCCGAAGTTTAGGATGACGCTCTAGGACACCTCCTTCTATTAAGGCTAACAGTGCCATCATCTGTTCCAAGGGGTGGGAGCAAGCATGAAGGGCAAAATGGCTGTCAAATCTATCTACTCCTATCGTTGGTAAGCGACTGTGAGTTCCTTCATGAATCCCTACTGCCAGATCTAATTCTTCACAAGCTGTCCAAAAAGGTTCGTAAGCAGGATCACTTAAGGTTCTACCTTTGACAGGATTGGGTCGCAAAACAACCGACTTCCAGCCTAAATTTGCAATACGATGTAACTCTTTGACCATTTCTGCTGGTGCATGAAGATTAATCGCCCCGACACCTTTTAAGCGATTAGGGTCGTAGCTACAAAATCCTTCATACAGCCAAGTATTATAAGCTCGGGTAAAAGCTCCAATCACTTCTGGAGGCAGACTATCAATAGCAAACAGCCACAATCCATAGGTAGGATACAGAAAGGCAATATCAACCCCCATCTGTACCATTGCCCGGACGTGAGATTCAGCATCATACTGATTCAAATAAGCATGAGGATGAGCCTGTCTCATCTGCTTATTGCCTTCATGTTGGGCTTGTGAAGAAATTTTCTCGACAATAGGTTCCCCTTTAATTTTCATATCTAAAGAGGGAGAAAAGTCCTTGAACTTGGGGTCAAGGTATTCAGACCACATCTGCTGTGGTTCAATAACATGGGAATCTGCATCGATAATTTTATATCCGTTGATCATAAAAAGGATTAGTATATTAGATTGACTTACATCCACATCGGAAATGGGTTGAGCTGAGTTTCTACCAGTGACTGTTGCAACCAACCCATTTTCACTGGAACCTCATATAGTCGTCCTGGGCCTAATCTCCTCCACATATGGCGCATTCCTGGGACAATTACCTTAGCTACCCTCAAACCAATATCAAGACGAGTCTGATCTAAAATCAACATTTCCATACCATTGTTCTCGATGATTTGTTGACACCATTTGATATCTTCTAGAAGATCCTCACTAGCGGTTTGAGGATAATCTGCATCAAATTTAGGAGCAATCCGATCGTCAGGAATTAGGTAAGGTTGGTTGGCTAAAGTTGCAGTTTGCCACCAATCTATAGCCAAGCAATCCGTAGATGGAGGATATTGGGTATTGCCATCTACTTTTGCAATTAAAACATTGAGTAGAACTTGATTAACTTCAGTCAAGGCTCGACTGACAGCAATCCTGGCATCGAAATGAGTTCCGTAACCCAAAATAATATCTTCTACCTCGCGATCGCTCCTTGAACTAATCGCAGCAAACGTTGGAATATTCAAATCGCTGGTAATATCTAAAACCCAAAGTTCTCTATTTAATTCTTGATAATACTGTTTCAAATCATAGAAATAAGGCTCGTCAAAGCTGTCTAAATCAACCTGAGGTTTCTTGAGACAGTTGTACCACCATAACGCAACGCTATCCCGCTCTACCAGTTCCATAAATCCTTGCAGGATGGCTTCTTCGATAGTATTTCCTGCTGCGCAACCGTTAGAATCTGCCCAACAGTCTGGCTGGTATGTTTGAGGATAGCCGTAATAGCAGTACGCTGTTGGTAAATATTTAAAGTCTTGCTCAGTTAAAGACCACACAGGTGTCCAGTCAATTTCTCGCTCTTCATCAAACGGTTCGGGAACCTTCTGAAACCAGCCTTGACACTGATCATTCCATTCTTTTCTAGTGTGATACTGCTGTTGACTAAAGTTCATACAGGCATTGGGATGAATCGCTCGATCTCCCATGTTTTGATAACAACCTGTTGTTCTAAGTTCATCACCTTGAAACACTCCAGAATACCGTTCAATGGCTTCACAAAAACCGCTGGCTCTAGCTTGGATATCTGTTTTGCCCTTGCCAGCACTTCTGCCTCCAAGATTTCGATGCAGGTTATCTAAATCATCAAAAATAGTGGCGAAATGATGCTTGGCAACATAGGTATGGTTTAAACGATTTCCGGGTATCTTAGTTAATTCTCGAACGACTCCTGTTAGGGGACTAAGATGATGTTGATATTTTCTGAGGGTTTCTTCGGGGGAATAACAGCGATGTCCGCCATCTGCGGTAAAGATTTTCTGACGATGGCCCAGCACAACAGGCAAAGGTTTTTGCTCTAGTCCTTGGTTCATTTGTCCGCAACGGGGACATTGAGGACGCTTCACTACAACGTGTTCCTGGCTTTGGAGACTCAACGTATCGTAAGTAACCAGAGTATTTTTTAATTGGCTATTTTCTCCTTGAACAACCCACTTAAAGACCTCTGTCGCAGCCATACCTAAAGCTGTTTGCAGGGTAGAAGGGAGAGATCCTTGAGGAGTAGTGGTAGCAATTGATTGGTTATTAACTCTTTGAACAAACGCTTCAGTGGGTCTATTATCTTTAAGGCGATGAGCCAAACATTGCCAACAGGCGCTTTGCTGAGAATCGAAGAGAGGGCCTAGCCAGATTATGGTTCCCACTGGTTTTACCAGCATCCAAGGGGCCTGAGATTGGATTGACGCTTGATTAAACTTGTCTAAATCATGATGAAGGTAGTCATCCGTCAAAATAACTGTTAAATCTGCTTGAGCTAAGTCAGATTCATGAGCTATCTGAATGTGCAAAGATTTTAGACTAGAAACAAAATCTTCTCTTGCTACAGAACTAAAAGATTTAACCGCTACCGTTGTTGATTTTAGTCGTTGGTGAGCTTGATGAGAGTCAACGTTAAGATGATGGAAAAAAGTAATTAGGTTTGATGGTAAAAGGTCTTCTTGTTCTACTAAATAACCTTTTCTTCGCATTTGAAACAAAGCAGACTGTGCTTTAATGCTGATATCCAGAATATCCTGAAAGGAAGCAGAAAAATCTTGAGAAGGCTGATTTTCAGAAAGGAGCTTCCACTGAATGGCTTCAACAACTTCGTCACTAGTGCGATCGCCATCTACTAATGATGCAACCAAATATGAGAAGCGATCGCTCAAACGTACTGTTTCTCTTTCGGACAAGAGAAACACTTGATCTGGTTCTATCGTTAAAACAGCATAACAGGGGTTAAAACGTGGTTTATCCTGCATAATTTAATTTTTAAGAAAAAACTGTCGATACAGTTTACAATCCGAAATTGCTTTGTTTCCCAACTGTTTAATCAATCCCATACTGCTTAATTTATACGTAAAATTAGGTTCTAGTGACACTGGTTCAGTAGCATTCATAACAGAATTAAGAGAAATTAATAATTCCGGCTGTTCTTGCAGTGCTGCCCAATGACGCTGCAAGTGATTGTGATAAATTCCAGTGGCTGTGGGGGCAGTTTCCAACAGATGCGCCAGAGTTATCTCCCCACGATTAAGGTGATAGAATGCTGTATGCACCAGTGCAGGATGTCCCCCAACCATATCCATCAATTGACTGGCTTCCTGTCTCTGGAACCAGCCCAGCCCGTAGCGTTGAGCTAATTGTTGCACCTCTTCTTGAGTGAATGTGTTTAATTGAATTGGCAATCCTACATTGAAAGGGGATTGATTGAGCTGGAGCGGAACGTAAATTTCTGTTGAGTGAACCACTATCAGGCGAAGTTTTTGCCAAATCGGCAGGGTTTTAGCTTCTTCGTACCACGATCGCATCAGCGGTAAAAAATCCTTTGCGACTTGAGGATGCTCAAAAATTTGATTTGCCTCATCCAACGCCAGCACGAGGGGAGTAGCCACTGACTCCAGGATGTAGTCTTGAATATAGGACGTGCAGCTAATTTTGCTACCTAGATCCTCATCCCAATAATCGTCTAGCTTCGGTTTGAGCTGAAGCTGACGAGCAATGTTGGCACACAGCCAGCGTAAAAATTGATTCAAGTCACTCAAGATGGCCTGGTCAACCTGCTCCAGATTTAAACTGACGGTACAGTAGCCCAAACCTTTGGCAAAGTCGAGTGTCCTCAGCAGCAGAGACGTTTTACCCATTTCTCTAGGGGCTTTAATTCGTACCAACGCGCCTGGTTTCCTGATTTCTTGATAAACCTGTTCTTCAGACGGGACGCGTTCCAGGTAAAAAGGGGAACCGAGAGGCACTGCTCCGCTGGGGTAGCAAGGCGATATGTTCTGGTTAGGATCAGCTAATTCAAGGGGATCAGTTTTTTTAGCGATGGGATCAGAGTTTTTGGCGATCGCCTGGGATGAACCCTCAACATCCAGAGTGGAGATCTCTTTCCAATCCAGAGCCAATCTGCGGCTGAGTTCTTCAAAGGTTGTGTAGTCAACCGGCTTTCCAGTTAGAAAGTTGTTGACGGTCGCCAGAGCAAATCCCACGTCCTCAGCCAACGCTCTTTGGCTGGGAAAGCCATTGAGCTTAAGTGCCAGTTTGACCTTATCAATGCAACCCTGTTGGACTCTGAGCGATCTTGACATGAAGCCTCTCTTATGAGTAGCCCTTTAAATCTTACAAGATAAAAGTCATAACGCAAGTTAGTTACAAATCAGAAACAAGTTAGCCATTCTCAGCTTTGAACTCAGTCAGCCATCGAGTTTGATAGATGTATCAGGTTCACACCTGATCTCAATCCTGACTCATGAACGGTTCGCCCCCAAGGATTCCAAATTATGAAACTCACCGTTCACGGATACTCATACGAAGTTCCTGCTCCCATTCAGCTTAGCTCTGCTTCTACAAGCCAACCAAAACTGAACTCATTTATCGAGTCTCGAATGTTTAGCAAAGACTAGTTTGATAGCGAGAAAAATATGGTTCCATGAAGAGGTTACGATGTCTCATTTTAAGCATCTGTGTTCAATTTCCCAAATCGCTTTTTTGCTCGTGTCTACAGGAGCTGGCTTGACTAGTTTTACAATGCAAGCACAAGCACTAGAAAACATTCACCACACTGAAATTAGTCAGCTTATTTTCGCCGCACCATCCAATCCTCCCGACCAAGGAACACCCGGAGGACGACGCCAAGGTGGAGCCAATCGTGAGTTTATAAAGTCTATAAGATACACAATGAATCTAGATTTCCGCGCACAGAACTAATAACTTACATCAACGATCGCTCCTTAAGGACTTGATATCTACATTCACCTAACTTAGATTTTTATTGAATATGAGTAATCTAAACTCTTCTTTTAGGAATACGAATAAATTCAAAACATACTGTGAATTAGAACTAATTTTAACTGAAAAGAGCGATCGCCCCATCGACAAAATTCAGTCAATGCTAGCTCTAATAAGGAGCCTGTGGCAGAATGCGATCGCAATCATCACAAAAGAATCAGAATTAAAGATTTGGCAAAAGCAAGATCATCAAGGTCACATCCACTGGCATGTCTACGATCCTTGGAGCGGTGAATCTGTCTCCTTCGTTTCAGAAGAAACAATGTATCACTGGATTGAGAACCGCTATTGCCGTTAGTGATAAACAAACTTATCTATCTTCAGATGTTTCTAACCAGTAGCTCTCTGCCCAAAACATCCTACAGGTGAAGTAGTCAAGAGAACGAATCATGGTCACGGGATCAGAACAGGGTCAAACCTACACTGTACAAGCGGGTGATTTCCTTGCGGGGATTGCCCAAAGATTTTACGGAGATGATAGTGAAACAGCGTGGCGCAGGATTTTTATAGCCAATCAAATCATGATCGGCTCTGATCCAACGCAGCTTCAAGTAGGCATGGTTCTGGTTATTCCCTCCACGGACTCGAATAACCCTTCTGCGAGCATGTCTAAAGGCAATTTCGAGGCACTGTTAGCAGCAATGGGGGCCTTTGAATCAGGGCTTCCAGATGGTAATCCTCAGCAGTATCAGGTCGAAAACTCACTCGGTTTCATTGGTAAATATCAATTTGGTGAACCTCTATTGATCGACCTTGGCTATTATCAAGCGGGGATTTTCTACACGCACGGTGCTGACCGAAATAATTGGCAAGGAAGATGGACGGGCAAACAAGGCATTGATAGCAAAACCGCTTTCCAAAACTCTCCTGAGGTTCAAGAAATTACCATTCGAGAAGCGTTCGCGCTCAACTTGAGCCGTATCAAGGCTGCACTTGCAAAGCAAGGACAATCTATTGATAGCTATCTGGGTCAGGTGAAGACGTTTAATGGGAAGACAGTCACGATCAGTCTGTCTGGGCTACTCGCAGGCGCACACTTGTCTGGGCCTTACAGTGTGGCAAATCTGCTGCTCAAAGGTCTTGTCGTTGGCGATGAATTTGGTACATCCATTCTGAAATACGTGGATGAGTATGGGGGGTATGATATTACGCCAGCAGATTTTTCGTAGCCGATCGCTTTAGCGAGAAATTTGAGGGGGAGTAGCGGTTAAGGATCATGGATAAATTAAAACTAAATTTTTAATTTTGGAACGTGCGGCTCTGCCGCACGTTCCAAAATTAAGTTTTGGGTTTTATTAAATCCGCGATCCTAACTTAAATCTTGCACCTCTCCCAAACCCGCATCATTTGCAGGAGCGCTTTGTGCTCCTGCAAATGATGCAAGATCTGAGTTAACCATCACTACTCAGAGCAAGCCTGCGATCGCAGATTTCAACCTGTACTTGCGATCGCATTCGGATTCCAACTTTAGTTAGAGTCAACATTCCACTCCAGGATGGAACGGTTGCCCAATCATTTGATGGTGTAAAAGGTCAACTCATGGTGGACGACAACTGAGAATGAGTTGCATATAGTGAGTTCACGTAAATCGTGATGCAGTCAATGAATTGATTCAGAGGCAGTTCTGCAAATACATAATCTGCTGTTCATCTAGCGATAAGAGCCGAGACATATCAAACGTGAAAACAAGCGTGGAGTATTTGCTGCACTGGCTTTGCTTATCAATGAGCTACTAATGGAAATATGACGGCTGTCACCACGTTAATGGCGAAAGCGAAAGGAGGACCACACATTAAACTGCAAATTCTGATGTGGCCCATTGTAGACGCGAATTTTGAAACGGATTCTTATCAGCAATTTGGCGAAAAGCGTTTTCTCACCACACCCTTGATGAAATGGATGTATGACATGTATATCGCTGATCCGGTCAAGCGTAAAGACATTTACGCTTCTCCACTACAAGCAACCGTTGAGCAACTGCAAGGGCTGCCACCAGCGTTAATCCAGGTTGCAGAAAGCGATATTTTGCGGGATGAAGGTGAAGCGTATGGACGCAAGCTTGATGAAGCTGGAGTAGAGGTAACAACCGTGCGTTACAATGGCATGATTTACGACTTTGGATTGTTGAATGCGTTAGCCGAGCTTCCGTCCACTCGTTCTCTGTTTGTTCAGGCTGCTGCTGAACTGAAGAAATATCTGCAATATAAGTAGGCGGCCCTGATTAAATCATGTCATAAAAACTGGGGCACTCCTCCAGTTTTTATGACGCCCTTCTACTAGGGATATGGGCACAAGCCCCGGTCAGGGGTTTCACTCTTGCACTCCGTCCTATTACCTCGGCAATTTAATTGGCTTCTTGGTGGGGCGCGCTTCGCGCGCCCCACCATGAAGCACTTGGGGTTTAGGTAGTCTCGAATATTGCCGAAGTAAGAACTAACTTTTCGATTGCTATACCAAATTAAATAAATTCTTGAGTACATCAAGTCTGCGTAGGGGTTTGGCAATGCCAAACCCCTACAAGTATCTGTCGCATTTTCAATTCAAATTGGTGAAATTTGTTATTGATCCCGCGCTGCAAGCATTACCTGATATTGAGGCGAATTGAGTATCGCGATTTGCAAGAAAAAACCTTCGCGTAGTAAATCTGGGGTCGCTATAGCACTGAAACAGTAACCAGTATTTTGTCGGATTCAGCGACGTATCACCAGACCGCACAATGCCCTAACAACCTCAAACTTACTACGCAAATGGTTTAGATGCATTCGACAGCTGAATGACTGGAGGCGATCTATTAACTCAGCGCATTGATTACATAATCAACGTATGAGTTCAATTCAACAGCAGGATCACCTGATAAACCGTGGTTGGCTTTGATGTATTTGAGAGCTTCAATGTACCAACTGGGAGACAGTTCAAAGGCGCTGTTGATTTCAGACAAGCCTGCAACCAAATATTCATCAATTGGGCCTGTTCCACCTGCAACCAGTGCATAGGAAATAATGCGCAAGTAGTACCCGATATCGCGAACGCATTTTGATTTGCCCCGCGCATCATAGGCGTAGTTTGGGCCTTGCAGCTGAGTAGTATAGGGAAACTTTTGGTATACCGCATTGGCCGCTCCCTCGGCCAAACTTTGTGCCTTGCTGGTTAGCGTTTTGGCAGCTTCAAGCGACGCACCGGCTTGACGGAAGCGACCAAAGGCAACCTGGAGCTCTGCACTGCTCAAAAAGCGACCTTGAGCATCAGCAGCGTTGACGGCTTCCGTTAAAGGGGTCTTTGGCATCGATTAAACCTCTCCTAAATAAATTAACAAACAAGATTGACCGTAATACGTTGGAAGAGTAGCAAGCCTGAGCAATACGTTAAGCTACAGCAGCAGCAGCGCGATCGAAATAACCAGCAACTTCAGACAGGATGGCACTGCAATCGCCTTTGGTAATGCCGTTGGGATCACCTGCGATCGCCAGAGAGGCATCCTTCAGTTTTTGAATCCCCGCAGCAACGGAACCACCGGGTACACCAAGCGCCTGATAGGTTTCCCGCAAACCATTGAGTGCGCGGTCTTCAAGAATGCTGGCATCACCTGTGAAAGTCGCATAGGTAACGTAGCGCAAAATGATTTCCAGATCGCGCAGGCAAGCAGCAGCACGACGGTTGGTATAAGCGTTGCCCCCCGGAGCAATCAGTTGAGGCTGTTCTTCAAACAAGGTGCGAGCGGCATTTGCCACAATGGCAGATGAGTTGCTGGAGATGCGGTTGACAACATCAATGCGCTTGTTACCTTCCCGAACAAGGTTGAGCAGAGCATCGAGCTGTGCAGTGCTGAGGTATTCACCGCGTACATCAGCCTGACTCACTACCTTGGTAAAGGCATCTTGTACCATCTTTTAATCTCCTAAATACTGATTTGTTGAAACAATGGTGGGTGTAAACAAAACCCGATGTAGAGAAAAGCGATCGCGTCTTTTTATCTATAAATCAAGAAGTTTCAAGTCTTAATCGTTCAAGACAGATCTCTTCTGATACCAATTCAATGTGAAGCTGCAACTTTATGAAAAGGGAGGTGGGGGTGGAACCCCCACAAAGGGGGCAACGCCCCCTTCACCCCCTTCACAATTCAGCGCATCTTCATATAAAAACGGTATGAACAGTAAAGCCTGCTTCAGAAGCAAAACTTCTTAGGATCATGGATAAATTAAAACCAAATTTTTCATTTTGGAATATTTGGCTCAGCCGCACGTTCCAAAATTAAGTTTCGAATTTTATTAAATCCACAATCCTTAGTGAATAAAAGAAATGCGGTTCAACAACAAAATAGAAGCCGTTCTTGTTTCTATCTTGCATCTTATTCCCTACACGTTATGTTTTTACAATAGCCGCACATCCTTTTTTGTTAAAAAATATTTAGCAGTCTTTGCAACTTTAAAGCCCACCTAAAAATTGAGAATGATCAAAACTAATTGATGAAAATTGATTCAATTAGCGATCGTAGTTAATCGAGTTATCTCGATTACATTTTTTGATATTCGCAGCTAAAACCGCAGTAGCTTGAAAGCATTGGGGAGAAAAAAACAAGTTTCTAGTTAACGTTAAATCAATTTGAGTTAACAAAAGTTATTCAATTAGTAGACACATTTCTAATGTCTGAAATTAGTACAAAGATAGCTTGTTTATTTTAGCAGTAGACATCGATGTAACTTGATATACGAGAATTTTGTATATGCGATTTCATATTTCTACGGACGGTTAAAAGTTTTAATTCATATTGTTATTCAAGTTACAAGAAACTTTAGTACAGCGATGTTTTAGACTTTATGAAAAGATAGATGTCTTTTGTTTCCAAGTTGCTGAACGTTGATGACTGATCGTTTAATAGAGATACAATCAATATTGTTTTCTCTTAAAATAAGCGTTACTCTTCACCTTAACGATCTCGACACGCTTGAGTTGGGCTATTTTTGCTGACCCCAAAATCCACTGCACGGAAGAAAATCATTAGCTAGTTCATGCCCTCACGTCAAAAGGAGCAACAACCATGCCACCAGTAACGATTACCAATGAGATTGATTTGATTCCACCCCAAGCAGATACCAGCTTGTTGCAACAGCCTAAAAAACTTAAGAATGGTGATCTCAAGACATTAGAGGAAATCATTCAGTTCAATCCTCGCTTCTTTGTGCGGCGACGCATCTTTTCGACAGACTCAATGCAGTTTAATGTCTACTGTATTGAGCCAGGGCAGTCTAATCCCTTGCATAAACATCCCAACAGCGATGAGATTTGTTACTTTGTGCAGGGCACAGGGGATGTCATTATCGGTGACGAAATTGCGGCTGTGAGTCCTGGAGTTTCTGTTCATATTCCTAAAGGTGTGGGGCATGAAATTCTCAATACAGGAACTGAGCGCATGATTGTCGTACTGGCTCAATCGCCGTTACCCGCTGGGCATGAAAAAGTAACTAATCCTCCGACTGACTATTGTCGAGTTCACGTAAATGCTCAGGTCTAACGATGCCCCCATTAGATAAACAACTCCATCAGAACACAAAAATTCTCCTTTCTGACTTATGACACAAGCACTCGAACGCATTGATGCAAAAGATTATGGTGCGATCGCCGCTGCACTTTCAGATGAATTAGCCCAGTCTGCCGTAGAACGCGATCTTAGAGCAGGAATTCCAGACGAAGAAGTTCAGCGCTTACGAGACACTGGATTATTAACAGTGGTGATTCCCAAGGAATATGGTGGCGGTGGCTTAACCTGGGCTGAAGCGTTTAAGTTAATTCAGACGCTCTCTCAAGCAGACGGTTCAATTGGCCAACTGTACGGCAATCATTTGAATCTAACTACGCTAGCTGAGGTTTCTGGAACATCTGCTCAAGCCGAGCGCTACTACCGCGAAACGGTAGAAAAGAATTTGTTTTGGGGCAATGCGATCAATACTCGCGATGAACGATTGCAGCTTATCCCTGAAGGGGATCACTTCCGAGCTAATGGCATTAAGAGCTTCGGAACAGGTGTGATTGAAGCGGATTATCGCGTCTTCTCAGCCGTGCAGGATGGCGTTGAACTGCCGATTCTGTTTGTTATTCCCAAAGACCGCGAAGGCTTGTCGTACAATGACGATTGGGACAACATCGGACAACGGCGCACGGCTAGCGGCAGCTTCACGTTTAACAATGTGCTGGTCACACCCGATGATATTCTGGGGCCACCGCCATCCCCAGATGGAGCATTTGCCACGTTTTTAGGCATTGTGGCTCAATTGACCAAAACCTATGTGTATTTGGGCATCGCAAAGGGCGCATTTAAAGCCGCGAAAGCCTATACCACCACTCAAACACGCCCCTGGATTACATCTGGCGTCGATAGTGCGTCGAAAGATCCCTACATTCTGCATACCTATGGTGAACTGTGGATTGAGCTGAAAGCCGCGATCGCCTATGCCGACAAAGTCGCTCAGCAGGTACAGGCCGCCTGGGAGAAAGGCGATGATCTGACGCATCAGGAACGGGGTGAGGTAGCTGTCGCCGTTTCTGCGGCAAAGGCACTGGCTAGCAAAACTGGGCTAAATATCGTAAACCGCATTTTTGAAGTGACGGGAACTCGCTCAACAGCTACAAAGTACGGATTCGATCGCTATTGGCGCGACTTGCGGACGTTTACCCTGCACGACCCGGTGGACTACAAGCTGCGCGATATTGGCAATTGGGTGTTGAATCATGAATTGCCAGCAGTGACACAGTATTCGTGAGTTAGGAGCCAGGAGTCAGGAGAATATTCTGAATTCTGGCTCCTGGCTCCTGACTCCTCAATCCTCAATCGTGTTATTTCCCAAGTTGAATGGTTAGGTTTAAGTGGCCACTGAAGCGGCAGTATTGGCGATGGATATGGATCGGTTTAAGAGTTGCGATCGCCCTCTTCTTGAGCATTACAAGCCTGGTTTGGATTGAAGGTCAAACCACCGGATTAGCAGCAACCATGTGTCCGGATGGCATGGTGCTGATTCCAGGCGGTACGTTTACAATGGGTTCCAATGAATCGGGGTTGATTGAGGAACGAGCGGCGACAGATGTATCCGTGAGCCGTTTTTGTATAGATCGCTATGAAGTCACGAATGCTCAATTTGCTGAGTTTGTGAATGCGACTGGGTATATCACTGTTGCAGAGCGATCGCTTTCTAAAGAGCAATTTCCAGAGTTATCCGATGAGCAGCGATCGCCCGGCTCGCTAGTCTTTCAGATGGTTTCACCGGATGTGAAGTCAGCCTCCTGGTCAACCTGGTGGCACTGGGTACCGGGAGCAAACTGGCGGCATCCGTTTGGGCCAGAAAGTGCGATCGCTGGAGACGATTATCCAGTTGTTCACATTGCCTATGATGATGCCGTGGCCTACGCGGAATGGGCCGGAAAATCATTGCCGACAGAAACTCAGTGGGAATTTGCGGCTCGCGGTGGGCTAAATGGCGCTACCTATAGCTGGGGCAATCAGTATGCAGCGCATCAGGCCAATACCTGGCAGGGCATTTTTCCCTTTTTTAATACAAAAGTCGATGGCTACATTGGTACGGCCCCTGTCGGGTCTTTTCCACCCAACAGGTATGGCCTGTATGACATGACGGGCAACGTGTGGGAATGGACATCAGACTGGTTTGCCGTCGGGCACGACCACAAAACCCATCGAACCAATCCAGTCGGTGTAGCGTGGCAAAATAGTTTCGATCCAAATAAGCCTGGAGAATCTGCCCTGCATGTGATTAAGGGCGGCTCTTACCTGTGTGCGCCCAACTATTGCAGTCGATTTCGGCCTGCGGCACGAGAGTCCCAGGCTCCCGATACGGGAACCACTCACATCGGATTCCGTTTAGTCAAATCGTTGGAAACCCCATCGTAATGCTGTTTTGGAATATGGCAGTGATAGATAACGTTTGTCAGACGTGCCAGTGGCACGTCTTTCCGGGGATCATCTATCGTCATCAAAATCTAAATTCATATAACACCGCCGAGACAGCGGTGTTGCGAAAATCTCATATACGTTGATACAGATGTTAATCCGAATATCCCATGTTACAAAGGGAGCGATCGCGCTTCTTCTCACATCTCTATTCTTGATCATCAGCAGTTTATTTTCTGATGTTGCGTTGGCCAACGATGGTGATCGATTGCCACTACCCGAACCGTCATTCAAAGGCAAAATTGGTCTGACTTATAAAGAGTCTAAACCTGACTTTCCCCAACCGATCGCCGCTCCGAGCAAGGCTCCCAATGTACTTCTTGTTTTGTTGGATGACGTTGGATTTGGTCAAACCAGCACGTTTGGTGGGCCTGTGGATACCCCAAATTTAACGCATCTGGCAGAACGGGGTTTGCGCTACAACCAGTTCCACACTACGGCGTTGTGTTCTCCGACAAGGGCGGCACTGCTGACCGGACGCAACCATCATTCCGTCAGCACAGGCGTGGTGGAAGAGTTGGCAACTGGATTTCCGGGCTATACGGCAATTCTGCCCAAGCGGGCGGCTACAGTTGCAGAGGTGCTGCGTCAGAATGGTTACAATACGGCGGCCTTTGGCAAGTGGCACAATACGCCAGATTATGAAACCAGTGCGGCAGGCCCATTTGACCGTTGGCCGACAGGGTTGGGCTTCGAGCAGTTTTATGGATTTTTGGGTGGAGATACAAATCAGTGGAGTCCTGCGCTGGTAGAAAACACGAAACACATTCAAGCGCCAACCGACGATCCCAATTATCATCTCACCTCTGATTTAGTTGATCATGCGATCGCCTGGATTCGCACCCAACAATCGATCGCACCCGATAAACCTTTCTTTGCATATCTCGCCACCGGAGCAACCCATGCCCCGCATCATGCACCGCAAGCCTGGATTGATCAATACAAGGGCAAGTTTGATCAGGGTTGGGATCAACTGCGTGAAGAAACCTTTGCCCGCCAGAAGCAACTGGGCGTAATTCCAGCGAATGCTCAACTCACTCCCCGTCCGAAAGAACTGCCTGCCTGGGATTCCCTCTCAGCGGAGGAGCAAAAACTCTATGCGCACATGATGGAGGTCTTTGCCGGATTCACAGCCCACACGGATGCAGAAGTAGGACGCTTAATCAGCGCGATCGACCAGTTGGGAGAGTTGGATAACACCCTGGTTATCTACATCGTTGGCGATAACGGAGCCAGCGCGGAAGGCGGTTTAACGGGCAGCGTTAATGAATTGAAGGTTTTTAATGGCGTGACGGAAAGCCCACAGCAATTGCTGACGGCTTACGATGATTTGGGTAGTCCCAAAACGTTTAACCACTTTCACGCTGCCTGGGCCTGGGCTGTGAATACCCCCTTTCAGTGGACGAAGCAAATTGCTTCCCATTTTGGCGGCACTCGCAATCCGTTGGTGATTGCCTGGGGCGATCGCATTCGGGATCAAGGTGGGCTGCGGAGTCAGTTTCATCATGTGATTGATATTGCACCCACAATTCTAGACGCGGCTGGTATTCCGATCCCTGAAACGGTAAATGGTGTGGAACAACAGCCAATTGAAGGCACCAGCCTGGTCTATAGCTTTGAGGCGGCTGATGCGCCATCTCGCCACAAAACCCAGTATTTTGAGATGTTTGGCAATCGCGCCATTTATGATCAGGGCTGGGTAGCCGCCGCACGTCATCCCCGATTGCCCTGGCAAGGCAGCGTCAGTTCTGATTTTGATGCCGATCCGTGGGAACTGTATTACATTGCGAAGGATTTTAGTGAAGCCAATAATCTGGCACAACAAAATCCCACAAAGCTGAAACAGTTGCAAACGCTATTTCTCAAAGAAGCTAAAAAATATCAGGTGTTGCCATTAGACGATCGCTCGTTTGAACGGTTTGATGTGAAAAGCCGTCCCAGTTTTACCGCAGGCCGCACTCAGCTCACGTATTATCCGGGAGCCATCGGCATTCCTGAAGGTAGCGCCCCTGATTTGAAAAACCGCTCCTTTAGCATTACCGCCGAGATAGACATTCCAGACAGCGGCGCAGAAGGAATTCTGGTGACGCAGGGCGGACGCTTCGCTGGGTGGAGCCTCTTCCTACAAGGCGGCAAACCTACCTACGCCTACAACTTTTTGAATAGCGATCGCACCATTATCCAAGCTTCTGAACCTGTACCCAGCGGTGCATCAACGGTGCGGTTCGAGTTTCAGTATGACGGCGGCACTCCCGGTGCAGGCGGCACAGGCAAACTGTTTATCAACGACAAACCCGTTGCGGAAGGTCATATTGACAAAACAGTAGCCTATCGCTGGGCCTTAGATGAAACATTTGATGTTGGTCAGGATACAGGTACACCCGTGGTTGAAAGCTATCAGGTTCCCTTCGCATTTACTGGAAATTTACAGCGAATTGTGGTGAATTTGCGATCGTAATTTACTACACCAATCCCCAATGGGTTGTAAGAAACGCACTCCAAAGGGGTGCGTTTCTTACAACCCATCTATCCCACAACTGATTTATGAATGAAATTTTTGCTGCGATCGACTTTTTCCTTGTCAACAAGCTAGCATTTCTGATCCTCATTCTCGCGATGTTGCTGGATACGGGTTTGAGTTTAACGGTGCAGCAACTCTGGGAACCGTTGCGCAATCTTCGACTGGTCGTGCTATCGCTGGTCGCCAATTTTATTCTGGTGCCGCTGTTTGTCTATGGGTTACTGTACGTCGCACCGTTAAGCGAATCCGTCAGAACGGGATTCACCATCATGGCGGTTGCGGCTGGCCCACCCGTGCTGCCCAAACTGGCTCAACTGATCAACGGCAGCATTGCTTTTTCAGCAGGGCTAATGATGTTGTTAATGGGCTGCACTGCAATTTATATGCCGATCGCCCTACCGATCGCTCTTAATGGGGTGCAGGTTGATTCCTGGCAAATTGCTAAACCATTGCTGCTGTTGATGCTGATTCCGTTGGCGATCGGGCTGTCGATTAAAGCTCGCTATGAAGCGATCGCCACCACGCTACAACCTCTGATGCGCCAAATTTCGGGCAGAGCTTTGATTGTGAGTTTAGCGACCTCACTCCTGCTTCAGTTTGACAGTCTGGTGAACCTGATTAGAACGGGTGCAATTGTTGCGATCGCTGGATTCATTGTGGTGTCGTTTGGAGTGGGTTATCTCCTGGGTGGCCCCGACATGGATACTCGCCGAACATTAGCCGTAGGAACTGCCCAGCGCAATATTGCAGCCGCGCTGCTGGTAGCAGGCAGCAACTTTAACGATCCGGCGATCGTTAGTGTAATTGTAGTGACTAGCTTATCGATGTTTGTTGTGATTCGTATGATTGCCAAACAATCGGTTGTCAAAATAGAACAGGTGGAAGCTTCATAGAGTATTGGGTAATAATTTTTTTGGGGG
>DATNPS010000026.1:0-5158 GCA_036703095.1 Crinalium sp.
GGGGGAAGCCCCCAGAGAGATCTACTACTCAGCAACCATAGCTCCAAGGAACAGAGCGCGGTTGATCAAAGGCAATATAGCATCGCCATAAGCGATCGCCCTTTACTATGACGTAATAGACTCTTCCGCAAGATTCGATTGCAATAAAATAACGTGTTCAATCGGGCGATCGACAATCACTCGTTCCGCCACTCCCCCCGGTCGAATCGCATAAATCGCGCTGCCATTGCTATAGGCGATCGCCCCATCCTCTGCCACATCAAACGCCAAAACCCCATCAGCAATCACTTCCGGTTCGCGTCCCGATATCTGTCGGATCAACTGCCAGGTGCGAGGCACCAGCGCAGGCGAATCAGCATCACCAAAGCGACGATTGCGCTCAGCCATCTCATCCGCATTGATAGCACTCCCCCACACCATTAGCTGATTGAGCGGCTGTACCTTGGGTTGACCCGTCGTCATCAACGGCTTACCCGTGTAGCGTCGGGTAAAAAAGTTAAGCCATTGATAGATCGCATACAGCAAGCGAACTGGCATCATCACAATATCGCGCAAAAGTCGCAGCGGATGAAACCCTGAGTTACTCGAACGGTAAGGACGACGAATGTAGTACAGCGATCCATCTGCCGTCATCTGTGGCCCCAGAAAATCATACTTGGGATGGGCAGCTAGCGTCGTCACCTCCTGCCGCTCAAAGTCCAACTTTTCAATGGTAAAAGGAGCTTGAGCCACCGGAAATCCAGCACTGTTGCGCCCAATACCCGCCGATTGAAAGACCAGCGATCGCCCCGCTCCCGGTATCCATCGCGGCGCCAGATCAACCGAATCTCCCTCCGTGACTTCTCTAGGTCTGGCCCCATCTAACTGCATCACGGCAATATTGGCCGCCCCGTCAGAATGAACCGCAGAGCAGGCAATTAAGTTGCGATCGCTATGAAAATCGAGATGCTGAACCTTAAAGTCAGACCCATGAAACAATCGCTGTTCGGCACTTTTGGCATGATCCAGGGTAAAAATTCCGGCCACATCTCCAGCTTCTAGCGTGTAAATCAACCGCCCATCGCCACCGCGACACAATCCTCGAAATGCAACAGGCAATGCAGGTTGCATCTGTTCTTCCAAACTCTGCACCATTCCGGGCGGCAGAAAGTTCGCCATAATGTTCTGGTTCTTCCAGGCATTCCGCCGCTGCATCTGCTGCATCCGCTCCTGCACTGACTGACCAAACTCGCTTTCCACCGTTTGAACGGCGGCGTCTCCACATTTGAGATGAAGTTTGCCGCCTGCAATATAAGCCAGATTGAACGTCATAGGGGGGCTTCCTGATGCGATCGCTGTTTACACCTTCATCAGTGTGCCCATCCATCCCGGTAAAGTTGTCGATTTACATTTGAGTAAAGAGAGTGATCGATTGGACTTTGTCCAATCGATCACTCTCCCATTACCTTACCGACTGCAAACTCAGCGCTGGATAATCTGTATATCCCTTCTCCGTGCCGCCATAGAAAGTAGCGCGATCGTAGCGATTCAGAGGCGCATTGACGGCAAATCGGTTGGGCAAATCTGGGTTAGAAATAAACAGGCGACCATAGGCAACCAAATCGGCTTTACCGGAAGCGATCGCCGCCGTGCCTGTCTCCTGGGTGTAGCCTCCGGCTGAAATGATCGTGCCGTGAAAGACTGAACGAAAATACCGAGAGGTCAAACCATCGTCGGGTTCTAGTAGCAGCCCATTTCCTTCGGCCCAACGGTCATTAGGATTGGTATCCAACCGGGGTTCAATAATGTGGATATAGGCCAGGCCAAACCGATCTAACTGACTCACCACATAGGTAAACAGCGCTTTTGGATCAGAATCAGACATACTCTGAACCGTTCCACTGGGGGACAAGCGCACCCCAACCCGATCGGCTCCCCAAACCTCTGTCACCGCTTGAGTCACCTCCAACAGCAGCCGTGCCCGATTCTCAATCGAGCCACCATATCCATCAGTACGATGATTGCTGCCGTCATGCAAAAACTGATCTAGCAGATACCCATTCGCCCCGTGAATTTCTACTCCATCAAAGCCCGCCGCCAGAGCATTCGCCGCCCCCTGACGGTAGCTCTCCACAATACCGGGAATCTCATGGGTTTCGAGAGCACGGGGAGTGACATAGCCATCAGCGGCGATCGCACTGGGCGCAACGGGCAACACCCCGCCAGGCTGCAAAGAGGGCTGAGAAATGCGGCCCACATGCCAGAGCTGTAGGAAAATCCGTCCTCCCTGTTGATGCACGGCATCTGTCACCAGCTTCCAGCCTTCGACTTGCTCCGGTGAATGAATACCTGGGGTATTGGGATAGCCCTGACCATAGGGGGTTACCTGAGTTGCCTCGGAAATAATCAATCCAGCCGAAGCCCGCTGAGCGTAGTAAGTTGCGTTCAGGGGGCCGGGAACGTTACCCTCTCCAGCCCGGTTTCGGGTAAGGGGAGCCATGACCACACGATTGGACAATTCGTAAGGGCCAAGGCGAACTGGGGAAAGCAGGTTTTTCTCAGTCGTCATTCTCAAATCTCCATAGGAATTAAGGCTGATGGCATCGTTGCGATGGATGCGGAGAATGCATTCCGGCCATTCAGCATTAGTTAAACAATCATTTAACTAAAATGGTATTGAAGGGATTCAAGATAGTCAAGTACTTATTTAACCATTTCAGTAATAGTGCAAACCACTTTAAGATAAAGACAGAGGTTCAGGCGGTCTGAATCAACTCATGACTATGACAAACATCTATGGCTCAGAGGAGGCGATCGCCCTTTCCTCCCCATCCAACACAGCTACTGAACAGCGGGCCAAAATCTTTGCCGCGCTGGCTGACCCCACGCGCCTTCGCATTGTGGAACTTTTAATCGAGGCCCAGGAGTTAAGCGGGTCTGAACTTGCCAGTCGGACAAACATCAGTCTGGCGCTATTTTGCCATCACGCCAGAACCTTAGCAGAAGCAGGTGTTATTACGCCCCGAAAGGAAGGCCAAACCAAATATCACGCTCTAAATCGAGAGCTACTCGCCGATTGCTTCGCAAGCTTAAGCCGCAAATTAACGTGAATAGGATAAGCGATTTTGTATACGCGGTACGAGGTGTTCTTACAAAGCCATCCCTCAAGTTTACTTAAATTAACGTGATGGGATTAACCCCTAAAATCGTTATCTCGAGTATCGCGCAGATACAGACTTGCACCCTCTCAACCTGCGCCTCGCCTTGTTTTCCACCCTCTGATTCCAACTCTCACTCTCCTCTGTATCGCTGTATCAATCAATTCTTACAATCAGAAATAATTCAGTTGCAAAACATTTCAAGTTCGGTTTCCCCTATTGTTGAGGGTAAAACACACCCCTTGGCAATGGGAAACCATTTTCCCTAACGTTGGGTTAGTTTTACTCTCAAGCCAGATGAATCGATTAACGGTACAGCCTAAAGTACGATAGCAGCTTCTCAGCAAGCGCTCCAAGGCTACGTTTACTCTTCTAGGAGGTTTGTGATGCGTATCGCTCAGGTCGCCCCGCTGTGGGAGAGAGTCCCACCCCCAGCCTATGGCGGCATCGAATTGGTCGTGGGGCATCTCACGGATGAATTGGTGCGTCGAGGTCACGATGTCACTCTGTTTGCATCTGGAGATTCCCTCACTCTTGCCAAACTTGAATCTGTCCATCCCCGTGCTCTGCGGCTAGATGCGGCGGTGAAGGAATATTCAATTTATGAAATGTTGCAGCTAAGCCAGGTTTACGAACGCGCAGATGAATTTGACGTTATTCACTCTCATATGGGTTGCTCTGCCCTGTCGTATGCCAATTTAGTTAAAACTCCTACGGTTCACACTTTGCATGGCGTGTTCACGCCAGATAACGAAAAAATCTTTAACTACGCCAAACATCAACCTTTCGTTAGCATCTCCAATGCTCAACGCGAACCCCGACTCGGTTTAAACTGTGTCGCAACCGTTTATAACGGCATTGATGTCAGCAGCTACGAGTTTCATCCTGAACCCGATGATCCACCGTATCTGGCGTTTCTCAGCCGTCTTTCACCTGAGAAGGGTGTGCATTTGGCGATCGCCATTGCCAAGCAAGCAGGCTGGCGCTTGAAGATTGCCGGAAAAGTTGATCCCGTTGACAAGAAATATTTTGAATCCGAAATTAAACCTCATATTGATGGCAAACAAATTGAATATCTAGGTGAAGCCAATCACGCTCAAAAAAGTGTATTAATGGGCGGTGCAGTCGCCACCCTATTCCCGATCACCTGGCGCGAACCGTTCGGTTTGGTAATGGTGGAATCAATGGCCGCCGGAACTCCTGTCATTGCAATGGAAATGGGATCGACTCCTGAAGTCATTGCTCACGGCAAGACTGGCTTCCTCTGTCACAACGTAGAGGAGTGCGTTGAGGCGATCGCCCAAATCCCTCAAATCAGCCGCCAAGCCTGTCGCGACCATGTATCCGCTCATTTTAGCGTCGAGCATATGACCGACGGCTATGAAACGGTGTATCGCTATCTGTTAGCAGAACAAGCGGCACAAAACCGGATTCCTAGCTTGGTGAGGTAAAAGGGGCGATCGCGTTAACTTGTTGATAAAGTGACCTCCAAGTAACGCCATCGTTTCTGCCATCACACTTTCCAATCATCGCGTTGAGAGCTTTGCTGAGTACAGCTCTCAACGCAATGACTAAGAACAGCTACAAACTACTTATCAAACTCTTAGAACATCTCATATCGATCTACAAAATTGCAGCAATTCTCAGCATGTAATAAGTTTCACAATGAGAATTGCTGACAAAATCGAAACAAAAACCAGAAAGAAACGCACAACAACTTAGAGAATCTGCATCAAGAATTGCTTTCTAACATACAAAGTTTACAAGAATCATTTGCAATGCGCTTGCGTGACGCTATTTTACATGTTTCAGGGCTACAGTGCTTTTCGCTTGAGTAAGCTGTAATTATTTTTGTGAGAGCCGCGCAATGCGCGGCTCTCAGAGGGTGTCTGAGAAGTTTTTAGGAAATAAGAAAGGCCCTCATCCGGTAAGCTGTCGGTGTAAATCCAAATGACAGCAGATGAAAGCCCTAAGCAAATCCTATCCTACCAACCTCACCAACCAGCAATGGCAGCTATTGG